>JAYTQD010000479.1:0-1160 GCA_043746935.1 Acidobacteriaceae bacterium
GTCCGCTTCGCCTTCTGCAAACGCCCAGAAACCATCAACGCCGCCGCCGACCGCCTCACCAAACTCAGCAAAACCTAAATTTGTTTCTCATAAGTCCTCTTCCCTTAAATCTGTCATTCTGAGCGCAGCGAAGAATCTCCACACCCTCGACCCCGCTACACTCTCCCAAACTTTCTCACGACGCCGCGCACCACCGCCCACCGCCACGTCCTTTCGAGCCTCGCCCGTAGCACGATTGGGCCACCCCTCTCCCCCAAAAACCGCCCTTCCGGCCCCTATTTCCACCGCCTTCTGCGATATACTCCGAGGAAGCAATAGCAAAGTTTCGTCCAGTACTTCAAAATAGGATCACGCACATGTCGGCAAAACCCGAACCTCTAGAATTCGAAATTCCCGCGGATGATTTTCAGGCTCTCGAAGAAAAGGTCTACCGCACCGTCGAGCTGCTCAAGTCCGCCCGCGAAGCCAAAGCCTCAGCCGAGCGCGACACTCTCCGTCTCCGCGAACAACTCGACGCCCGCGACGAAGAACTCGAGCGCCTCAAACGTGAAATGATTAAGCTAAGAAAAGATCGCGAAGAAGTTCGTTCCAGAGTTGAAAGAATGATGCGTCAGATCGAAGACGTCGCAGCCGCTAGTTAATTCCAAATCGGGCCACAAAGGAAAAAACATGGCATCGATACCGCAGCAATCCACCGAAGCCGCCGCCAGCGTCCGCGTCGAAATCTTCGATCAGGTCTACA
This sequence comes from Acidobacteriaceae bacterium, assembly GCA_043746935.1. Lineage (GTDB taxonomy): Bacteria > Acidobacteriota > Terriglobia > Terriglobales > Acidobacteriaceae > JANXUC01. The sequence goes on from JAYTQD010000479.1 coordinate 743, forward strand.
ACCTCCGCGGCACCGACCCCGCCTACATCATGCAACTTGCCGCATACGTCGACAGCAAAATGCGCGCCGTAGCCTCGCAAACCAGCACTGTCGATACCATCCGTCTGGCCGTCCTAGCCGCCCTCAACATCGCCGACGAGCACCACATGCTCCTGCAAAAAAACTCCGGCTCCACCTCCGACTACACCAAGCGCGCCAAAACCCTATCCCGCATCCTCGATGAAGTCCTAGAACCCACCCGCCGCGCCGGGTAGATTTTCCGTCCGACTGAATCCTTTTCTTAAACTGTCATCCTGAGCGTAGCGAAGGACCCCTGCACTCTTGACCTGTCCGCACTCTCTCAAGCTTCCTCACCGTGCACTTTCCCAGTTCTTCCGTGTCTCCGTGGTGAAACGATCTAAACCATCCCCTCCACCAC
>JAYTQD010000480.1:0-3300 GCA_043746935.1 Acidobacteriaceae bacterium
GGCTTCCTCGTCGAAACCGACCGCCCCGGCTTCAAGGCCGACGACGTTCACGGCAAGTGGTCGCTGCGGGCCTCCGTTACATCCGGCTTCTCCATGCAAGACGTTCGCATTCCGGAAACCAACCTGCTCCCCGGCACCGGCGGCCTGAAATCCCCGCTCATGTGCCTGAACCAAGCGCGTTACGGCATCTCCTGGGGAGCCTTAGGCGCGGCTATGTCGTGTTACGACACAGCCCTGCAATATTCCCTGCTGCGCAAGCAGTGGCGCGACCAGCCCATCGCCAGCCACCAACTCATCCAGGAAAAACTCGTCTGGATGATCAGCGAAATCACCAAGGGCCAGCTCCTCGCGCTGCAAGTAGGCCGCCTCAAAGACCAAGGCAAAGTTCAGCACCAACACATCTCCATGGCCAAGCGCAACAACGTCTGGATGGCCCTGGAATGCGCCCGCATGGCCCGCGACATCCTCGGCGGCAACGGCATCGCCGACGATTACCCCATCATGCGCCACATGATGAACCTCGAATCAGTAAAGACCTACGAAGGCACCCACGACGTGCATGCGCTGATTATTGGGCAGTCGATTACGGGTATCGACGCGTTCTAGATTCAGGCTTGTGTGGGGCGGGCGCTCTCGCCCGCCTGGTCTTGCTTCAGGCTTGTGCAAGCTTATCGTGCTAAGACAACGACTTAGAAAACCTCGACCTTGATCCCATCGACAGATCCATAGCCAGAAGCGAGCCTGCGGTCGCGCGTTAGCAAGGCGGCTCCGAGTTTTTTCGCGAGGACGAGATAGGCTGCTTCGCGCGCGGAATAATTGTGGCGGTGAGACCAAATCTCGGGCAGAAACACTTCGTGGGGATAGCGGGCGATACGAAGGTCCATCCAATCTTCGAACGCCTGATCAATGCGAGGAAACGAGATTTGCCCTTCGCGCTCCAAACGCCGCAGCGCAGCGGCAATTTCAACATCGATGAGATGCGGCGCGTGCAGCGACTCCTTGCCGAAAAAAATCCGCTCTTCAATACGCCGCCCAACGGGAGTTTGCAGAATCCAGTCCAGAGCGGCGGATGCATCCAGAACAATCATCTGTCTTCCCTGGACTCTTGCTGCGCCTTGCGCACCAGTTGCGCCGTGTCGATGGGAACGTTCACCCGTCTGCGTGCGTGCAAACGCTGCCGCAACTCCAAGAGCGTCGGCCGCTCCGCAATCTCCTGGATTTCCTGCAAGAGATAATCCGAGATCCCCATTCCTAACATCGCCGCGCGCGCCTTGAGGGCACGATAAAGAGGTTCGGGCACGTGGCGAATTTGAATCATTTTGGCCATGTGCGCAACATAATGTTATGTGCAGCACATAGCCAGAAAACAGGGTATTCTCCAACCCCGACGGTAATCCGCCGGGTGCCAAACAGGAATCCGCCTCCCCGGAAGTACACGGCTTTCCGTACCCATAAGCCCTCTCCCCCAGCGGCATATAATCGCCGTAGCGTGGAGTATTTCCCTGCATTCGCGGTGTTTCTCTTTGGGCTGACCTTTGGCAGCTTCCTGAACGTGTGTATCTATCGGATGCCAAGGGGTTTATCGGTCGTTGCGCCGCGCTCGGCGTGCCCCGGATGCGCCAAGCCGATTGCCTCTTACGACAACATTCCCGTGCTAAGCTGGCTGATTTTGGGAGGTCGCTGCCGCGGATGCCGGACTTCGATCTCGCCTAGATACGCAATCGTAGAGCTGCTAACCGGATTGCTTTGGCTGGGCTGCTACGCGGAATTCGGATTGAGCTTTGCCTTGGTGAAATGGGCGGCCTTCTCGTTCCTGCTCCTCGGGCTTGTCTTTACCGATGCGGAAACCATGCTGCTGCCCGACTTGCTGACTTTGCCCGGGCTGGCCCTGGGGCTGCTTTTTGCGGTCTTTGTTCCCGTCAACGACTTAGTCTCGCAGCTCGCGCCGGGGATGGTGCAGCTCCCTCTAAGTTCCGATATCGTGTCGCACCTGTGGTCCTTCGCGGATGCGGCGCTGGGGGCGCTCGCCGGGGCGGGATTTATTTATGGGGTAGGAGAACTCTACTTCCGCGCGCGGGGCATCGAAGGCATGGGGTTTGGCGACGTCAAGCTCATGGGCATGATCGGGTCGTTCTTAGGTTTGAAGCTAACCATATTCACAATTTTCGCCGCTTCCATCGCCGGATCGGTGTTTGGGTTAAGCACCATGTTCGTCGTCTGGATGAAACGCACGCGGCGCTATCAAGCTCACAGCGAGGCCGCAGTTCTGGCTCGCCAGAAAGCCTGGCAGTCGGCGCGTCTGGCACTCCGCTTTTACCAAATGCCGTTCGGAGTATTTCTCGGCGGCATGGCCATGGTCGCGCTCTTTTTTGGAAATCAATTTTTGCACTGGTATTGGAAACTGCTATAGGGCACGGAAGTTTTGGGACCAATTCTTGATTCGAGGAATGAGATTATGAAACGCATTGCCGAAGTTTTTGGAGTGGTAATTCTTACGGGACTACTGGCTGGCATGGCTTCCGCGCAAGAGCAATCGCTAGCGGATGCTGCTCGCAATCACAAACAGCAACAGGCGGGCAAGCCCGTCGCCACCAAGATTTTCACCAACGATAACCTGCCCGCCACGGAGACCATCAGCACCGTGGGTACAGCGCCCAGCGACAGCGCCGCTGCACCCGTAGCCTCGGACAGCGGCCAGCCCGCAACCTCCGAGACGAATGCAGCCGCCGCCAAAGATGGCTCCGCCAACACAAAAACAGGCGACGACGACAAGCAACGCCAAAAATCCTGGGAAGATTGGCGCGATAAGATCCAGAAACAAAAAGCAACCGTGGAACAGATACAAAAGGAAAATGAAGAAATTGAAAGACAGTACAAGCTAACCACGGGCAACTATTACAATAGCGCTCAACAGCGCGTCTTTGACGGCGCAGCGATGACTAAGGAAGACGCCTCCTACAAGGAACAGATGGAGCAGAAGAAGAAGGCCATCGATGACGCTAAACAAAAGATCGACGACATGCAGGAAGAAGCTCGTCGCGCCGGCGTCCCGTCAGGGTTCCGCGACTAAGCGATTGAGCAAGTCTTGTGTGGGGCGGGCGCCCTCGCCCGCCAGTCTTGATTTTTGGCCTCACTCAACCTTGCTTCGTCCTAAAAATTCCTGAAGACCAAACGCAAGACCCAGCGGGCGAGAGCGCCCGCTCCACACAATCCGCTCCACACAATCCTAAGCTCTTTTCCGCAGGCGCTCGATGTGCGCCGCGTGGTGGCGGGCATGCACGGAGTGAAACTTGCGCCACT
>JAYTQD010000481.1:0-1155 GCA_043746935.1 Acidobacteriaceae bacterium
AGGCAGTTGGCGCAAGTAGCCGCCTTGCGCGCGCGGCCGGACAGCAAAATCGATACCAGCGACATCCCTCCGTTGACGAAGGAATTCTGGAAAAGCGCGGTGCGTAACCCGTTCTACAAACCGACTTCGCGAGGCGATGTTGAAGGAAGTCACCAAGGCATAAAAACGCAGAAATAGGAGCAACGAATGGCTTCAAAAAGTTGCAGAAAAAACGGGTCAAAAACAGGGCCTAAAAGAAGCAAAAATACGCCCTCGCAAGAGTGAAAAGCAGAGTCACGGATGGTAAAATCAGACCCCATAAACCGATGGCACAAAGTGCCTGAAAAGAAAGGTTGCCCGTGACTGCACAATCGTCGGAAATTCTGCTTCTTGATGGTCATTTTGAGAGCCTCCATTCGCTCCCACTTTCTTCCTACCTGGAGCCGCGTGGCATCGATAGTCGCGCCATGTCGAAGGGCTACTGCACTGCGCTTTGGCGCGGTTACGTCGGCTTGTGGGAGGTGTTGGATGGCAGTCTCTTTCTGATCGGCCTGGTCGATTTTCAAAACGATCCGATCGACCCCGCCACGGTGTTTGGAGAACTTCGCTTGCCGATCCTTGCCGACTGGTATAGCGGGCGCCTGGAAATCGACCGCGGAGAACGGCTGTTCTACTATCACATGGGTTGGGGTAGCTTGTACGCTGAGCGACTGCGCTTGTACATCGAGCACGGTCAGGTCGTTGCGCGCCGTAACTACGACCAACGCAAGGTGCTGCTGCGGCGCTTCAACGCGGATCTGGAAGAGAACGAAGAATATCGCCTGCAAGTGGCTGAGCATGGCTCGTCGCCGCTGGGACCTCTGGGAGGGTTTACAGCGGCCGGGCTGAAGGCAATCGGGCAGTCGCCGGTAGGGGACGAGCCCTGGCCTGCGGGACCTGACGACTGGGATCTGGAGGAATGGGTTCTGCCGATGCTGACCCACTGCGTGCGCCCCGGTGGATTGGCGCACAACCCCAGATAACATCGCCAGCTGCAACAATGGCCTATACCGACATAAACGGCGAAGACCGATTGGTACAGGCCACGTTTGCGGAGCATCTGGAAAAAGGTGCTTGGCTGGGACAGCGTTTACGCCTGGAACCAGGAGACTTTTAGGGCCGAACGGTACTTTGGGA
>JAYTQD010000482.1:0-1155 GCA_043746935.1 Acidobacteriaceae bacterium
GCCTTCATCCAAGCCGAAAACCTGACAAAAACCTACCGCGTTGGAAAAATGGACGTGCCCGCATTACGCGGAGTCTCCTTTGAAGTCCAGCGCGGCGACTTCGTCACCATCGTCGGACCCTCCGGCAGCGGCAAATCCACTTTGTTTTATCTCCTCGGCGGACTCACGCAAGCCACCAGCGGACACCTCGTCATTGACGGCGCCGATCTCGCCCAACTCTCCGACGCCGAGCGCACCCGCCTGCGCCGGGAAAAAATCGGCTTTGTTTTTCAAAAGTTTAATCTTTTGCCCACGCTGGACGCGCGTTCCAATATCGACATGGCTCAGGAAATTTCCGGCCGCCGCGCCGACGCCGCGCACTTCGAAAAAGTGTGCGGGCTGCTCGGCCTCGACAAGCGCATGGATCACAAGCCCTCGGAAATGTCCGGCGGCGAACAACAGCGCGTCGCTCTGGCGCGAGCGCTCATCAATCGTCCGGCGCTGGTGCTGGCGGATGAGCCTACAGGAAATCTCGATTCCAAAAACTCGGTGGCCGTCCTGGATATACTGCGCCAAGCCAACGCCGAGTTCGGCCAAACCGTGATGATGATCACCCACAACCCCGAAGCCGCAGCCTACGGCAATCGCATCATCCACATGCGCGATGGCGAGATCGTCGCGCCCGAACTGGATCCGCAGTGGGTCGGCCACCGCTAACGGCTGGGCTCGCTATCCAGCGACGGGTGCCCCGTCCTTAAGTCGCGTTCTTCAGCGACAGAGCCTGCCCTGAGCGAAGCCGAAGGGGCGGGATTTCCGCGTATGCGCTGGAGTAACGTTGCCGCTGCGCTGGGTGTTGGATATAATTGGTGAACCGCCTGAGCGGGAGTAACTCAGCGGTAGAGTGCGACCTTGCCAAGGTCGAAGTCGCGGGTTCAATTCCCGTCTCCCGCTCCATTCGCCCAGCCCAGCGGAACCCCTGGCATGGCCCCCAACCCGTATGGTTTTGCAACTGCTATAATTCCAGTTCAGGGCGCGGTACCCAAGTGGTAAGGGAGAGGTCTGCAAAACCTTTATGCGTCGGTTCGATCCCGACCCGCGCCTCCATTTTTTTCATCTTCTTAATGCTGGGTTGAAAAGTGAGTGATCTTCGGATGACCCGGTCCTTTCTTGTAAATC
>JAYTQD010000483.1:0-3289 GCA_043746935.1 Acidobacteriaceae bacterium
GACCGGCCGCAAGAGAACTTGGACTCGAAGCCAAACGGCAAGAAAGAAGCGAGGGCCATAGAGCTCAGTGTGCCCGACGACGGGTGTAGATGGCAAGTGCCGAGAGGACACTGAACGTATTGTGTTTGGCTTGATTCTTCCTCGGTGTACAACGCTCGCGCGCGGGCCGCCACAGGACGGACCGCCCGGCGCGAAGTTGGTGACTGGGACCATGCATGGCAGGAAGTTGAACTGACATTGCACAGGCGAGGGAAAGCTGGCCAAGGGGCGATTGCTGCTCTGGCACGGCAACGGCCTGCGAGAAGCAAACAGGCGCTTTGCGTGGACAGAGGTACTTGGCGCCGTCTAACGTTTGACATGAGGGGTGCACAAAAGGCGCAGCCTTTTGGGCATCCCCTCGATGGAAGGGTTAGGCGTCACTCTTGCTGTCAGTGGGCGTAGGCTGCACAAGCTTAGCTATTCAGTTCTCGAAGTAACGCAGCACCCCAAGCGCTGGCCTTTGGCAGGTGCGCCTCGATTCCAGCAAGGTCCCGTACAAACGCCAAATCTCGCAACTGGGTGTAGGCGTCTGAAGGGAGATCGCGATCGAGATAGCGCATGCCGAAGTCCCAGCGCAGGGGACAATACCGCATGCGGAGGAGCTCGGTGAGCGGCTTCAGCGTGTAACCCCAGAAACAGGCCAGCGCCTCCACGTCTTGGCCGCGCAGAACAGCCTTCCGAACAAAGCTCTGGCTCACGATGAACCATGTCTGGAGTTCCCGAAGCCGCGTGTCTCGCTTGGCGGCAAGTGCGTCTTCGTTCACCGGCCTTGGATGCAGCCAGTCTCCTTTATCGAACAAAGGGCGCGCCTGGCCATGACGCTCAACTTCGAGTGCCTGATCGGCAGCGGTAACTCTAAAGAAGCACAGATCAACCAATAGGAAGTCGCCGCCGTCCTTCAGCTTGTAGTACCGACCGGGAGGGGCGAAGTGGCTTGCCGTGATGGGCGAGACCGCGCTCAGTGAGGCTTCTGCGACCGCATATAGACGATCGAATGCGACATCGTCGTCGGCCAGAATATTCAGGTCGATATCCGAATAACCGTCCACGGCTCCGAAGGCCGCGCTTCCGCCTTCCCATGCGGCAAGAACAGTCGGAAGTGGTTCGAGAGCGCGGCAAATGGCTGTCGTGATTCGATCACGGAAAGACTGGTCGATTTTCATATGGTTCTTTTGTGACGCCTAACGTTTGACATGAGGGGTGCACAAAAGGCGCAGCCTTTTGGGCATCCCCTCGATGGAAGGGTTAGGCGTCGCGGTTGACGAGCTAAGCGATTGCATGCCCAACTCTAGCCGCAGCCCTCGTGGAAGGGCAACTGAAGTCTCGCGAGTAGCCGCAGCCTTCCGTACCCGATGGGGCTGCGGCCCCACTGACTGACCAACATTTGTTCTTGCTCGCGCCTCAGCGCGAGCACTCGATTTGTATTCTTGCAACGCGGGTCGAAGCACTACAGCCTTCCCAGCCCGGGGTTTTGGCTTCAGATCGTCGCGAGCGCTCATGTGAGGAGCAATGAACTCCAATGTTCGAAACCGCGACCGTGACTCAGACTTGCACATGGAGTGTTTTCACGACGCCTAACGTTTGACATGAGGGGTGCACAAAAGGCGCAGCCTTTTGGGCATCCCCTCGATGGAAGGGTTAGGCGTCGATGTGCTGACGACGCGCGTCATTGGTCTTTGGTGACTTCCTCGGTCACCTTTTGACGGGTGTCTGCGGTCTCGATCCATACGGACACCTTTTCCTCGGATATTGATCCATTGACAACGTAGGTCATGTCAGCCTTTGGCTCAAAGACGACTATGCCGCCAGCCTTGCGCGTGTAATCGAACGGTCGCACGCTGACACTGCGGCATTGAATTGTTGCCTTGAAGGATTTGGCTGGTACCTTGCGAGAAATCGGTGTCGCGCGCAACTGGCCATACCCAGAATTACGCAGAGTTGCGTCGACTGAGGTTCGAATCTCCTGACCGTCGATCGCGCTTAGGAAGCAAAGCTCGGCCCGAGAGTATTCGATTCCTTGCGCGGAGTCGCGGACCGTTGCGGAGGGCCCAACGATCGTCATTTCCTGTGTTGCGCAACCTGAGAGGGTTGCTGCGAGTAGTGCGATGCAAGGGAGTGACTTCATATGAGCTCCGGGGTGTGTGGGTTCAAGTATTGATGGAGTGAGATCCAACGAGCAACAACTTCTGCACGGTTAAGTTTCGACGCCTAACGTTTGACATGAGGGGTGACTAAAAGGCGCAGCCTTTTAGGCATCCCCTCGATGGAAGGGTTAGGCGTCTCGTGGTTTGTGGCGCTGTTCATTCGACCTTCGCGCCTTTCTCGACCAATAGCTCTCGGAGCACAGATCGATGGCAGTGTTCTTCGCGTTCACAGTAGCACCCGACTGAGAAATTGCTGTTCTGTGACAGTGCTGCTAACAGCCCGAGCGAGTGACTCGCCTCAGGCTTGGACATTTCGGCTTTGTACTTCTTGATGAACGCTGCCCGCTGTGCCGGACTAGTGGCTTCTTGCCCAAGCTTCATAGTTTCGACACTTGGCGCCAAATTTGGAAACCATACGTCGTACCAGTTTTGGGAAGAGAACTCGGCCTTTGGTACACCTCTTGGCGGGCGACGCACCGTTCCAATGCGAGTGCCTTCGCCTTCAACTCGCGCGCTCCCAAGCCTGACAACACGAACAACCATCGATGCCTCCGAGTTGAGACGCCTAACGTTTGACATGAGGGGTGCACAAAAGGCGCAGCCTTTTGGGCATCCCCTCGATGGAAGGGTTAGGCGTCATCAGCGGTCCTTCTTTCCGTGGTTGCAACTCCAGCAAAGAGTCTGGAGATTTGTAAGATCGTTCGTCCCGCCTTTCGCGACCGGACTGATGTGGTCGACCTCTAGTTCGACTGAGTGGTCGCTGGATGGACTGGCCCCACACTTTGAGCAACGGTAGTTGTCGCGCTTGAGCACAGCCCATCGGTCTTTCAACGGGATTGTCGAGCGAGCAGGCCCGACGCTACGGCCTGCGAGCAACTGTTCCCTTGAAAGCTTCCCGTCATGAAACGCCGCGAGGGCTACACATGCGTCGCGCACGCTACCCCAGCGACGTTTGTATGGTGATTCGGATATCTTTTGTCCGAGTGACGCGATCTGTCGTTTGCCCGGAGGGAAACCCAGCTCCTGCCAAACGTTCTCTAAGTTGGCGATGAGTTGATCGGCTGTATGCCGTCTTTCGCGGCCTCCACTGATTCCAATTAGCGCAA
>JAYTQD010000484.1:0-21161 GCA_043746935.1 Acidobacteriaceae bacterium
GTAAACGGAAAAGCGAGATTGAACGTCGCCGCGCCGTCGCTATGCACCGTATGCAGCACGTGATCCGAACTCTTCATCGATAGCGCCGTAGACTGAGGAACCAGCAGGATATGCGGTTCGTAGCGGCAGTGCTTCTGGTCGAGAGACCGCCTCGCCTCGGGAAGCTTCATTTCCTTGCCGCTGGAAATGTTCTTGAGATAGACAATGGTGTTGGCTACGCCGCCATCCGGTCCGACAATCAACCGTTCCAGATTTCTGGTCTTGTGCGAGTCTGGGTCGCAAACGTCTTGATCTTTATTGATTACAACATCCAACTTCGGAGCGGCCGGACCTGACCACTTGACCGTGCCGGAGATCGTTCCTCCGTTGGTTACGGGCACCACGCGATAGCTGCTCTGCGCCAGCGTGTAAGCACCAGCCACTGCCAGAACCGCCACCAGGCCCGCGAATCTGGACTGCAAACTTCGCATGGCCGAAGTGTATCTTGGCGGCGCTAAATTCTTTAGATGACGGAAGTAACTTCCAGAAACGGAAGTACCGCGAGAATGATGACCTTCCGGGGAGAGGTCATGTGGTAGAAGTACGCGTGGAGGCGGTTGCTCTCGGTCTACTGCGGTTCTTTCTCTTCCGGAGCCTTGGGAGCCACGGCTTTAGCGGCAAAGAAGCTGTGATCGTAAAGATCCCGGTACATCCGTCCGGCAATTTCCGCGGCTTTTGGACCATAGGTGGGACGTCCGCCGCGCAGAAAAACCACAATCACAATATCGCCGGCATCGGTATTCACATACGACGCGAACCAGCCAAACCTGGTTCCGGCGTGAGAGCATGTTCCCGTCTTGCCCAGGACTTCTTCTTCGCTGAAGTTCAGCCGTAAGTGGCGTGCTGTGCCGTAATGCGTTGCGCCGGAAAGTCCATCTTCCATTTCCGGAATAGCATCGCTAATCTTCAATACACGCTTGGTGCGGGACTCAAACTCGCCTACTTCCTCCGGACTCTCCGGATGCTGCAAGTAGTAGAGTGTCCCACCATTGGCAATGGCCGAGACCAGCGCGCCGAGTTGCAGCGGCGTCATGGAGATGCCTTCGCCAAACGAACACATCTTGCCCACGCCACCCAGCTTCTGCGAAATCTCCGCCACCGGATACACGCCGCGATGTTCCCCCGGAATGTCGTATCCCGCCAGCTCACCCAAGCCAAACAATTGCGAATACTTATGCACGCGGGCGAATCCCAGCTTGCGGCCGAGTGCCTCAAAGTATGCGTTGTTGGATCGCGCCAGTGCCGTCGTCATGTTCATCGACGAAAAACGGCCCAACGGAATCTCGGTGTCTTTCGTGACGATTCCTTCGCTGAGTGCCGCTAAGGCCACCGGCACCTTAATCGTGGAACAAGGCTGCGCTCCAGCCGAAAGCGCCAGCTTCTGGTTCACCATCGCCAGAATTCGACCGCTGTTCGGATCCACCGCCACAACCGTGCCGTTCATGTTCCCCAGGGCATCAATGGCCGCCGCGCGCACAGTGGCGTCTTCCCCCTCAGTGATATCGCCGTTGAGGGTGTCCGTCGCGTAGGAGCTGGTGAAAAAGCGTTCGTGGTAACGGCGATGATGACGCCGACTCAACCGAGCCGACTTCCCGGAGGTAGCCTTGCGGGAAACCGACCGTCGTCCCTGCCGCAATCGGCTAATGCGACGGCGCGCTTTGGCGCTTTCCGTAATCTTCGCGTGCGACCGGGAGGTCAACGGACGCGTGTTGACATGTGCAGCAAAAGCAGCCACCGGAGCGCCGAAAATGAGGACTAAAACCAATCCCCGCAATGACTTACAAAGATTTTGCATGCTTTTCGACCATTCTCCGCCCGTAAACCTTCTACCTTCAGTAAGATGCACGTTTCGCCCGCTCCGCCAAATCGCTCGACTCCGCAACTCAGCACTGGATGAATGCTACGGTCTCGAACGGCTTATGGCAACGACAAATTGGCCTTTGTTGCTCTAACCAAAATGCCAATAAGTCATTTTTATACAGTAACTTACAGATAAGTTACGAAAAGAACATCCCCAAAGTAACCGCTGCTGGGTTACCTCTGGATGAGCTACATGATTTCTGCGCGCTTGCGGATAAACGCGGGCACATCCAGGTCATGCTGGTCGTATTGTTCGTAGGCTGGCGGCGGTTCGTAGACGGGGGCCAGAGCCTCGGTGCTCTCCATCGAGTGGGCATGGGAAGACATGACTTGTGGGAACTGCTCGCTGGCGTCGGACATGATTCGCAACGGCTCTGGTTCGAATACGGGCGATGATTCCGACTCGTCATAGGAGGGGGTTTCGCGCACCTTTTCCCGCTCCCGCGCATTGTCTCGAACGATAATCGGCGCGGGGTGGGCGTAATTTTGCTCGCGGCTGTGGAAGCGCGGAATATCTTTGAAGCCCGTGGCGATGACCGTGATCTTGATGCTGTCCTGCATTTTGTCGTCGAGGACTGCGCCGAAGATGATATTGGCATCATCGTGAGCGGCGGCCTGGATGATCATGCTGGCTTCGTTGACTTCCGAAAGCTTGAGCGAGCTGGAACCGGTGACGTTGATGAGGATGCCGCGCGCGCCATCAATGGCTCCGGCTTCGAGCAGCGGAGAAGCGATAGCTTTGTTAGCGGCTTCGGCGGCGCGACGCGGACCGCTGGCGGTGGCCGTGCTCATCACGGCGTAGCCCATCCCCGCCATGATGGCTTTTACGTCGGCGAAGTCGCGGTTGATGATGCCGGGAATCGTGATGATGTCGGAAATTCCCTGCACACCCTGACGCAGAATGTCGTCGGCGATGCGGAACGACTCGAAAAAGCCTGCGTCCTGCGCGACGGCGAGCAGCTTTTCGTTGGGGATGGCAATCATGGTGTCGACGGCTTCCACCAGTTCCGCCATGCCGCGCTCGGCTTGCTGCATGCGGCGCTTGCCTTCAAAACCAAACGGCTTAGTGACTACGCCTACGGTAAGCGCGCCCATTTCGCTGGCGAGCGAGGCAATGATGGGGGCTGCGCCGGTTCCAGTTCCGCCGCCGAGGCCGGTAGTGATGAAGACCATGTCGGCACCTTCGAGGGCTTCGATAATTTTTTCGGAATCTTCGAGGGCGGCTTTGCGGCCGACTTCCGGGTTCGCTCCCGCGCCTAGGCCGTTGGTCAACTTCACGCCAAGCTGGATCTTGACCACCGCGCGGGACATGCGCAGGGCTTGCAGGTCCGTGTTGGCAACGACGAACTCGACGCCTTCAACACCAGCGTCAATCATGCGGTTGACGGCGTTGCAGCCGCCTCCGCCTACGCCGATAACTTTGATGCGGGCGTCGTTGCGGGCGTCGTCCTGGAAGCTGATGCGGATGTTTCCTTGGTTGTCCATTGGCTTGTCCTCGTGTTTCAAAATATTTTGCTCTACTTCTGTCTATGCACCCTTCCGTCCAAAGAACGCTTTCAATCGACTGCTCCAGCGGGCATCTTGCAGACCGCGGGCGGCGCGCACACGATGCGAATAGAGCGCCATTCCTAGCACCGTGGCGAACTCGGGTTCGGCGAGCACGCGAGGCATTTTGGCCATGGGAGTCGGCCAGGAAAGCCGCAGCGGAAGGCGCAGCGTGGATTCGGCCACGTCGAGAAGTCCGGCAAGCCTGGTACCGCCGCCGCTGAGGACACAACCGCCAGCACAAATGTCGAGCATTCCCGCCTGACGCAAATTCTGCCGCATCATTTCGAAGAGCTCACGCGCGCGTGGCTCCAGAATTTCACCGATGAAACGCTGCGCCACCATCCGTGACGGACGATCTCCGACCGAAGGAACCTCGACCTCGTTGGCCTCGGGGATAAGGGTGACGACGGCGTTGCCGTAGATGCGCTTGATTTTTTCCGCTTCGACACCTGGAGTCGCGAGACCTACCGTGAGATCGCTGGTGAAGTGGTCGCCGCCAATCGGGATCACCGTGGAATGCACGACGGCGCCTTCGTGGTAGACGATCATCTCCGTCGAGCCGGCGCCAATGTCAACGAGGCAGACGCCGACTTCGCGCTCATCGCTGCGCAACACGGAATCAGCGCAAGCCAGCGGCTCGAATACTGTGTCGGAGACTTCGATGCCGGCGCGGTTGACGGCGGTGACCACGTTTTGCACGGCACTGGTGGCTGCGGTGAGAATGTGGACGCGAACTTCTAAGCGCGTAGCCATCATGCCGAGCGGGTCATGGATACCGGGTTGGCCGTCGAGCACGAACTCCTTGGGGAGCAGGTGCAGGACTTCGCGGTCAGCCGGCAGCGCGATGGCGCGGGCTTTCTCGACGGCTTGGCGAATTTCATCCCGGGCAATTTCGCGTGCGCGCAGACCCAGGCTGATGCCACCTTGACTGTTGACACCTCGAATGTGGGCACCTCCGATGCCCACGATGGCGTGCTCAATCGGTACGCCGGCGGTGTTTTCAGCTTGCTCAGAGGCCTTTTGAATCGAAGCGGCGGCGCGATCAAGATCGACAATGACGCCTTTGTGCGAGCCGCGAGATTCCGCAACACCGTGGCCACGATAGCGCAGGCCGCTGCCCGTGACTTCGGCCACGAGCACTACGGTCTTAGAGCTACCAAGGTCAATAGCGGTGATCAGGTTATCGTTGGCGTTGGTCATGGTTGTCGAATTCACAAAAAATCACTGCTTCACAATCGCGGCGTGCGGCTTGCCCCTCGTTGATGGGTTGTTGGATGAGTTAGTTGTTTTGTTGAGCGCTTGGTGTGGACGTGCTGGAGCTAAAGCATTCGGTGCGGCGATCTTTGCGCTTGCCGGCTTCATGCTTTTTGCGGCTGAAGGCGCGGGCTGCGGTTTTTTCGCAGCGGTATGCGATTTCGCCGCATGCTTCGTCTTCTTTTTCGCCAGTTTGTGCGTAGATTTTTTCGTGCTTACCTTTTGGACTTTCGCCGCAAGTTTCGTGCTGTGCGTTGCCGTGGTTTTCGTCGGCGCGTTGATGGTGGTCTTGGTGACAGCTTTTGTGGGAACTGCCAGTGGCTTGGCCGCAGCTTGCTCCCGCTTCACCAGCGCTGCCGCCGTTATCGCCATAGCGGGAACACCCGCTGCCACAGCGGCTTTGGCGGCTGACGGCGAAAGCGCAGGACTCTGGACGGGTGAGCGCAAGTCTGGATTCACGACAATCTGACGCTCATAGCGCAGATCTACCGAATCCAGCTTCTCAAACTGCTGCCGCCACTCGCCGACGTGTGCGTGGTAGAGCTTAAAGCGGTCGAGGTAGTTTCCAGATCCAGAATTTATAGAGCCCAAATGCAGGAGCACATCGCCGGAGGGGTCATTCACCAGCACCCTGGTATCTTCCGGATCGGTGAGATCCACTTCGCTGAGTTCGGACGAATAGTGTCCGCCCTCGGAATCAAGTTCGCGGACGAGTTCGTTGTAGACCTTCATGCGCGCGGCGCGCGTGGAAAGTGGTTCGGTGTCGCGGGTACCGGCAATCACTGGAAAGGAATATTGGGTCTTGTTGTGGGCCGGAATTTCCATGATGTGCCCAGTTCCATCGATGAGACCAATGTGCGAGCCAACGCGCACGAAGGCCACCGGCGTGCGCTCCCGTACAGCGACCTTGAGCCGGTTGGGGACGAAGCGCATGACTGCGGCCGATTCCACCCACGGGATTTGTTCGAGCTGCGCGCGGCGCTCGTCGAGAGGGACAAAGAAAATATTGCGCCCAATGTCACTGCCCAGGACTTCCATGACTTGGGGGTGCGTCACGTTTTGAGTACCGGCAATTTCGATCTGGTCGCTGGATTCCACGCGGAACCGCCAGGAGCGTTCACCATAACGGTAGACGAAGGCGTAAGCGATGCCGAGCAGTGTCAGCGCGACGAGCGCGAGACCAACCCACTTGAGCAGATTGGTGGTTTTCTTGGGAAGGGGGCCGCGGCGGACGGGGACGCGCCTCTGTTTTCGAAGAAAAGGAGTCCCATCCTCTTCGTCGAGGTTCGTGAAGCGTGCGTCCATTTCCGGATGAAGAAACTCCTCTTGAGCGGGAGCAGTTTCTTCGTGCGGCAACACTGCGCTGTCATTCCGCGCCATGGGTTGTCGCTGGTGAATCGCCAGTGACACAACTATAAACATTTTTTGACGAATTGCGGAGAGAGAAAGTTGGTACTCGGCACAGAAGTGGGGTGCGTGGAACCCGCATGTTTACTGGCCTAGGAGAAGATAAAGCGAAAGTGAAGGCGTTACCGGGTCAATGTGAGTTGATCAAGAACTTGCGGAGCGATTTGCGAAACATTGCCAGCGCCGAGAGTGAGGATGAGATCGCCGTCACGGGCTGATCGGACGGCAGAGGCAACGGCATCCGGAAACGAAGCGGCGTATTGCGCATCGCGCTTGCCTTGTTCGCGGATGCGCTGGGCCAGGGCTTCACCGGTAATTCCGGGGATGGGAGCCTCGCTGGCGGGATAAATATCGAGCACGGCTATTGTGGTGGCGTCCGAAAATGCGGTTGCGAAATCGTCCATGAGCAGCTGCGTGCGGGTGTAGCGGTGCGGCTGGAAGATTGCATGCACACGGGCGAACCCTGCCTGCTTCGCGGCGGCGAGCGTAGCGCGAATTTCCGTAGGATGATGACCGTAGTCGTCGACGACCGTGATGCCGCGGACGATGCCCTTACGTTGGAAACGGCGATCCACTCCGCGAAAGGATTGCAGAGCCTCGCGAATATGGTCGGGCGAAATGTCGAGCCCGATACCGACAGCGATCGCCGCAGTGGCGTTGAGGACGTTGTGTTGGCCGGGGACGTGGAGTTGAAACTCGCCTAAATCTTGGTCTTTGTAACGGACTTGAAACCGATTCAAGGTTGGGGCCTGTTGGCTGGCGAGCGACACCTGCACGCGGAAATCGGCAGTCTGGCTCATGCCGTAGGTCACCACGCGACGCTTGACACGCGGCAGCAGGGCGCAAAGTGCCATATCGTCGGCGCACGCAACCACCATGCCATAGAACGGTACCCTGTTCATAAAATCGACGAATGTGTCTTCCACGTCTTGCATATCGCGATAGCAGTCCATGTGCTCGCGATCAATGTTGGTGACAACGGAGAGGATAGGCGAGAGCTTGAGGAACGACCGGTCGCTTTCGTCGGCTTCAGCGACCAGATAGTGCGACTTGCCGAGGCGGGCGTTGGAGCCCATGGCGTCGACACGGCCGCCAACCACAACCGTCGGGTCCAGTCCTCCGGCGGCAAGCACCGTGGCAACCATCGATGTAGTTGTCGTCTTGCCGTGCATGCCGGCAATGGCAATGCCGTACTTCAGTCGCATGAGCTCAGCCAGCATTTCCGCGCGCTGGATTACGGGAATATGCAGGCGCGCAGCTTCCGTGACTTCGGGATTGTCGCGAACGATAGCGGAGCTGGTGACAACTACGTCCGCGCCAACAACGTTTTCAGCGCGGTGGCCTGCAAAGATTTGCGAGCCAAGGGTTTCCAGGCGCTGCGTAACAGACGAAGGCTTGAGATCGGAGCCGGAAATCTTGTAGCCAAGGTTCAGCAGAACTTCGGCAATGCCGCTCATCCCGATGCCGCCGATGCCTACGAAATGGATGCGCTGAATCTTGGCAAACATATAGGGGCTAATTTCGCGTTTCGGGGTTCGAGTTTTGCCTGACGAGGCTGACGGCTAGCGAAGCGACGTCGCGGGTTGCATTCGGATGAGCCATGCCGCGCGCGGCCACCGACATTGCTTTCAACTTTACTGCATTGGAGAGAAGCTCGGAAACAGTGTCCGCCAGCGTGGCGGGTGTCAAATCCTGCTCTTCCAGCATCACGGCGGCGCCAGCGTTTTGCATAGCTTCGGCGTTACGGCGCTGGTGGTCGTCGGCGGCCTTCGGAAATGGAACGAATACGGACGGCTTCCCTGCTGCCGCGATCTCTGCTACCGTGCTGGCTCCGGCGCGACTGACGATCAGATCAGCGCGAGCAAACATCGCGGGCATGTTATCCATGAATTTGAATACCTCAACCGATACGCCAAGCTTCTCATACGCGGCAACGATTGGGCCGTAGTCGCGCTCGCCGGTTTGGTGCAGGACATGAATTCCGGGCATGCGGTCGCGCAGCACAGGTACTGCCTCGCACATGGCTTGGTTGATGGCGCGAGCACCCTGGCTGCCTCCGAAAACCAGCAACGTTGGCGGCGTGGCTGGTTCGCGCTGCGGTAGTTCGAAGAATTCCGCGCGCACGGGAACGCCCGTGACGTGGCAGTTGCGGAAATATTTCTTCGTTTCCTCAAAGTGTACCGCCGCCGCCGAGACAAACCGCGCGACCCTACGATTGGCAAAACCCGGAACTACGTTAGGTTCAAAGGCGACCGTGGGCACGCGGCTCAAAGCGGCAGCCAATATGGCGGGGCCGGAAGCATAGCCGCCCACGCCGATCATGACGTCGGGATGAAACTTGCGAACGATGCGCAGCGAGCTGAGAACCGCCAGCGGCAGGCCCAGCAGAGTCTTGACGCGAGTGGCAAGACTGACCTGATTGAGCGCACCGGCTTGGATCAGCTCCAGCGGAAATCCGGCGGCGGGCACGAGCCGCGTCTCAATGCCCCGCGAAGTTCCAATAAAACAACACTCCGCCGCATAACGGGACTGCAACTCGCGGGCAATGGCTAGCGCCGGAATGACATGTCCGCCGGTTCCGCCTCCCGCCAGGATAACTCGCATGCGGCCTTATTCTATCTGCTTGGATATGTTGAGCAACACGCCCACGCACATCAGCATGACAAAAATTGACGAGCCTCCGTAGGAGACAAACGGCAGCGGGATACCTTTCGTGGGCATCAACCCCAGCACCACACTGACATTGATAAAAGCCTGTAGACACACCATGCAGGTGATGCCGGTCGCCAGCAGTCGGCCAAACGGGTCTTCAATCTTGAGCGCCGTTCGTACTCCGCGAACAAGAAAAACGGCAAAGAGCGCGACCACTAAAATCGAGCCGATCAAGCCCAGTTCTTCCGAAATTACAGCAAAAATAAAATCCGTATGTGGCTCTGGCAGATAGAACAACTTCTGCTTCCCTTCCATCAACCCGACGCCAGTCAGTCCGCCAGTACTCACGGCAATGAGCGACTGAATCATGTGAAAACCACGCCCTTGCGGATCAGCAAACGGATTCATAAAAGCCAACATGCGCTCGCGCCGCCAGCTCACATGAAAGAGTAGGTAGTAAAGCGGCAGCGACGTGGCAAGCAGCGAGTATCCGAAATAACGCAGCCGCAAGCCCGCTACATAAAAGATACTGGCGGCAATACCAGCGCACGCGATCGCGGTACCGAGATCCGGCTGCAGCACGATCAATATCAGGAACACCACAGCGGGCACCGCCGCCGGCAAAAGCGTGTTGCGCACATCGTCCATGCTCGTCGTACCCACGGACTTGAAGCGCGTCTCCAGAAAAAACGCTAGAAACAAAATGAGCGCGGGCTTGGCCAACTCAGAAGGCTGCAGCGAAAAGCCTCCAAAGCGGATCCAGCGGTGTGTGTTGTGCGAGCGGTCCATGAGAAATACCGCGATCAGCAACAGTGTAGTAATTCCGAGTGCGGAAAATACAAGCGCAGGATGTTGATAGCGGCGATAGTCAAAGCGCATCGCCAACAGCATAACCACCAACCCGGCCACCGCCCACGCCAGCTGCCGCACCAAAAACGTCGACGCCGAACCAAACCGCTCTTTCGCCATCACGGCGGAGGCGCTAAACACCATCACGAGACCGATGAACACAAGCAGCAGGGTTACAGTAAACAGCCAACGGTCAACGCTCACGCGCTTTGCCATACGAAATCGCAGTCCTTACGAAAACAAGTCGGGGAGAATACTTATTCATACCATTGCAGCCAGCCAGCGTGGGATGACTGACAAGGTGCGTCGAACCAGCCGAGGCCAGATCTATTGCGACACGCGCTCCACAAGCCTTCACCCTTGCAGGTTACAGCCTTATCCCTGTAATCTTCTGTGCATTGGTCGGGACCACTCAGAGTCCCTCCAAAGGAGAACTTTATGCGATATCGCCTGCTAGTCTGGTTGTTTGTTTCTTTGGCTACCCTTTCAACCCTGGCTCAAGCCTCCGCCGCGAGCCAGACTCCCGGGCGCAGCATTCCCGGAACTTTTGATCCGAAAACCAGTCTCTTCACCCCAACTCCGGCCGCAATCGCTTCGGACGCCACAGCCGCCGCCACCATCTTCGGCGGCAAACTCGTTTTCAACTTTACGATTACCGTGACGTCCGCACTTCCAGCAGCGGACGCTATCACCTGTTCCGCCCAAACCAGTGTTGTGGATCTAGGTGCGGGTATCGTACTTTTGGAACAAGCCGCCGCCCAGGCAACCCGCAGCGGAACCACCGCTACGTGTGCGGTGACGATTCCTTACTCTTGGAGTCTGACAACCGCAGCCACCGACAAAATGTCGCTAACCTATTTCATTAACGGCGCTGGAACAACCGCAGCCACCGCTCTGCCGTCCCGCCTGAGCAGCCAAGGCTTGGGTAGTTTTGCCATTCCTGCGAATGGCGTTACTTCCACCTTTACAGTGAAGGCGACGATCTAGCTCAATTTTGTTCTTGTAATGAAAAGCAGCGGCCAGATCCCGGTCGGGACTCGCCGCGGCTTAGGTTTGAGGCCCTTCGAGACCTTCGTGCGTCTCTAGGACAATAAGCCTTGTGGTCCTTGAATCGCGTCCGCTAGCGCATCCAGAAAATCCGCAGCCCGCGCTCCGTCCACCACGCGGTGATCGCTCGACAGCGTCACGTTCATGATCGGACGGATTCCGGGCCGCCCATCCACCGGCACCACGCGGTCCGTAATGCTGCCCACTGCCAGCACTGCGGCCTGCGGCGGCGTGATGATGGCGCTGAAAGAATCCACGCGATACATGCCCAGGTTGCTAATAGTGAAAGTAGCTCCAGCAATATCCGCGGGACGCAGTCGCCCAGCGCGCGCACGCTCGGAAAGATCACGCCGCTGCACCGCAATCTCCCAGGGCGCCAACGAATCCGCCTTGGGGATGACCACGCCAACCACTCCGCCTGTCACCGCCATGGCCACAGCCACGTTCACATCGGCGTTCGGGTGAATACCGCCATTCACCCAACTCGAGTTCATGATGCGATACTTTGCCAGCACTCGCGCCAGAAAGACGACCAGCAAATCCGTATGCGTGAGCCGCACTCCGTGAGCATGCTCAATGCCAGGTAACAATTTCTCGCGCAACACATTGAGCGCGCTTGCATCGATCTCTCGCGTCAGGAAAAAATGTGGCACCGTCGTCCAGCTTTGCGTGGTCCGCTCGGCCATCAAACGCTCAATCGACGATAGCGCCGGATCTGCGGTCACTCCGCCAGCCGCCGCTTGGCTCGGCGCTTCCGCCACTGCGAGAACATCGGCGGTTGTAATTTCCCCGTCCGGACCCGATCCGCGTAGCTGGCTCAACTCCACGCCACGCTCTTTCGCCAGCCGCCGCGCCTTCGGAGAGATTCGTGCCTCCCCCGTATCAGCGGGCGAAGTTGGCGCAGTTGCAGGAACTTCCGGAACAGCAGCGCTCACGCTCGCCAGATTGCGCCCAGAAACTGCCTGCGCCTCCTCCACAGGAGGTGCCTCGCCCGCAGCCACAATCCAGCCAATCACCTGCCCGACGGGCACCACATCGCCGGGCTTGGCCTTGAAACCAGCCAGCACGCCAGCCCCCGGAGATTCAATCTCCATCACGGCCTTGTCGGTTTCAATTTCCAAAATTAGATCACCTTTGGCGACGGTTGCTCCTTCCGGCTGGATCCAGGAAACAAGTTTGCCCGTTTCCTGGGCCATTTCCAGCGCGGGCATTACGATGCTGATCGCCATAAATTGAAGATCCGGGCTTTCCTACTTCTTGGGTTTCAGCTGTTCCGACTTCGCGCTGGTTGCAATCATGTCTTTCACATGCTGGCTCGGCGGGGACTCGTGCTCGCGCGTCGTCGGCAACGGCCCGTCCACCGTGTGGTAGTGCGCGCCCGCCACCAGCAACTTCTCCGCCGGGAAACGGGTGATGACCTCGTGGCCGGTCTCAGTCACAACGATTTCTTCTTCAATGCGCGCTGCGCTCCAACCATCGGTCGAGGGCCAGAACGTTTCCAACGCGAACACCATGCCGGGCTGAATCTCCAACGGATGCTCGAAGGAAACGAGACGGCTAATCACTGGCTTTTCCCAAATCGCCAGGCCGATCCCATGTCCGTACTGCAACGCAAATGCCGCTTCTTCATTTGGAAATCCAAAATCCTGCGCCTTGGGCCAAACCGCGGCAATCTCCGCCGTAGTACGCCCGGGACGCACCAGTTCAATTGCCGCATCCAGATAGTCGCGGCAACGTTTATAGGCGTCCACCATCGCATGCGACGCGTAGCCAATCGTAAAGCACCGGTAATAGCACGTCCGGTAGCCCATGTAGGAGTGCAGAATGTCGTAATAAACAGGATCGCCAGGACGCAGAACGCGATCTGAAAACACATGCGGATGCGGATTGCAGCGCTCGCCGGAAATCGCATTCACTGCTTCCACGTACTCCGAGCCAAGATCGTAGAGAACCTTGCTCACCAGCCCAACCGCTTCGTTCTCGCGCATGCCCGGCTTCATCGCGCGATACAGCTCGTCGTAAGCCGCGTCCACCATCATCGCCGAAGTATTCAGCAGGGCAATCTCATCCTGCGTCTTAATCATCCGGACTTCCGACATCAACGCCTGCCCATCAATAATCGTCAGGCCTTCCTTCTGTAACGCGAACAATACCGGCAGCTCCACAATATCCACGCCGACCGGCTCCTTGTGCAGGCCGCGCATCTCCAGTTCCAGCTTGATCTTCTTGGCTACATCTTCCGCCCGGCCCATCTCCGGCGTCATCGCTCCACGCAGGACAGAAATTCCAGGACGAGAACGACCCTCTCCTAGCCACGGACAATTCTGCTGATGGTGCCGAGCCGCCGAACCAAAATCCCAAAGAATAGGCTCGTCGTTCTGCGGCAGAATGGTAAAGCGATTCGCTTTATCCTGGGCCCAAGTGCCAATGTGCGTGGCCGTCAGGTAGCGAACGTTGTTCATATCGAAACACAGCAGCGAACCCATTTCCGACTTGGCCAGTGCCGCCTTGGCCCGCGCCAGCCGTTCGCGGCGTAAACGGTCAAAGTCAATGCGCTGCTCCCAATCCACCGCCATCGTCCCGTGCGTCTTCAGTCCCACAATGCCACCTCTTGCCTAGGAAATTTATCTGCGCTCCAGCCTAACTCCGCTTGACCATCGCCCGCGCAGCCTCAAACACTGTCTGCCCCGTAGGCACCGTCACATCTTCCAGCGGCGGAGAAAACGGAATAGGAATGTGCATGGCCCCCATCCGCTTCACCGGCGCGTCCAAATCGTAAAACGCACCTGCCGCGACGACGGCGGCAATTTCCGCGGTTACGCCGTAACGCTCGTAGCCTTCGTCCAGCACAATTGCCCGTGAAGTCTTCTTCACCGATTCGATCAGAGTCTTCTCATCCAGCGGCCAAGTCGTCCGCGGATCCACCACTTCCGCGCTAATGCCAATCTCCGCCAGCAAAACAGCCGCTTCTAGCGCCACCTGCACCATACTGCTGGTTGCAATCAGGGAAATATCATCGCCAACACGCTTGATATCGGCCACTCCAAGAGGAATGGTATATTCCTCTACCGGAACCTGGCCTTTCAGCTTGTACATCATCTTGTCTTCAAAAATAATCACCGGATTGTCATCGCGGATCGCCGTTTTCAGCAACCCCTTCACGTCATAAGGCGTGGAGGGCAGCGCAACTTTCAATCCAGGAACATGACTAAACCACGCGTGCAGCGACTGTGAATGCTGCGCCGCCGAACGCCGAGTCGCACCCAGCGTCGTCCGCATCACCATGGGAACTTTCCACTTCCCGCCAGACATGTAATGAATCTTCGCCGCCTGGTTCACCATCTGGTCCATGGTCAAAGTAATGAAGTCGCCGAACATGATGTCGACCACCGGCCGCAGCCCCGTCATGGCCGCGCCCACGCCAACTCCGGTAAAACCAGCCTCGGAAATCGGCGTGTCAATCACTCGCTCTTTACCGAACTCGGCCACCAGTCCCGAAAGAACTTTAAACGGCGTTCCCGCCTCGGCCACGTCTTCGCCGAAAATGCACACGGTTGGGTCACGGCGCATTTCCTCCGCCAGCGCTTCGTTCACTGCTTGCCCGTACGTCAATTCGCGGCTAGTTTCCGGCATACACATGCAGCTCCACTTCTTCCACTCCCGGATACGGTGCATCCACCGCGAACTTGACCGCCACTTCCATCTCTGCCGCCACGTCTGACTGCACCCGCTCCAACGTCGCGGCGTCGGCAATCTTCTGCCCGGTAAGCCACGCGGCAAAATTCTTGATCGGATCGCGCTCACCCTTCCACGTCTGCTCTTCCTGCTTGCTGCGGTAGTATTCGCGGCTGATGTCGCCAACATGGTGTCCGGTATAGCGATACGTGTTACATAAAAGGAACGCTGGCCCCTCGCCACTCCGGGATCGCTCAATCAGCCGCTTGGAGGTGGCATACACGGCCAACACATCCTGCCCGTCCACGCTCTCCGCCGGCATGCCAAACGCGGTCGCCCGCGCCAAAATATCCCCAGCCGTCGTTTCCGAAAAATGCGTGTACTCGTTGTACATGTTATTTTCGCAAGCATAGATCACCGGCAATTTCCATAATTGGGCCAAATTCATCACCTCATACAGCAAACCCTGCCCGAGAGCCCCTTCGCCAAAAAACGAAACCGCCACCCGCCCATTGCCCAGGTGCTTGGCTGAAAGCGCCGCTCCCGTGGCAATCCCCAAACTTCCGCCCACAATCGCATTCGCTCCCAGGTTCCCGGTCGTCGGATCGGCGATATGCATCGACCCGCCCTTGCCGCGACAGTATCCGGCTTCCTTCCCCAGCAGCTCCGCAAACATGCGATCCGGCGCCGCACCTTTGGCCAGGCAATGCCCATGCCCGCGGTGCGTGCTCGTAATGTAGTCCTCCCGCGTCAGCGCTTCGCAAATCCCCACCGCCACGGCCTCTTCGCCCGAATACAAATGCGCCAGCCCAGGCATCAACGCCCGCGTGTACAGCTGGTTCACCTGCTCCTCAAACGCGCGAATCGCCGCCATCTTGCGGTAAATCCCAAGAAGCCGCTCCGTCCCAAGTTCAGAACCGATGCCAGACTGCTGCAAAGCGGTCGTCATTTGGCAATCTCCGTCTTCACGCCTGACATCTTCGCCAGCACGTCAAACATCACCGCAAAATCTAGTTTCTCCCAGCCCATCCCGCGCGCCGCCGTCAGGAATTCATTCGAAATCGCAGTCGTCGGTACCGGCACGTTCAACTTGCGTCCCAAATCAATCGCCAGCACCATATCTTTCTGCATCATGTTCACGTCGAACCAGGCTTCTTCTGGCTGCGCCAGCACGAACGGTCCGCGGTACTGAATCATCGGAGACGCAATCGCGCTGTGCGTCAGCACATCCACGGCAACTTCCCGCGCAATGCCACTCTTTTCCGCCAGCAGAACGCCTTCCGCGAACGCCATCATCTGCACCGCCAAGCTCAAGTTGTGGGCAATCTTCATACACAGCGCCAGACCATTCGCCCCCACATGCGTCACCTTGGGGCCAACGTCCAAAAGCAGAGGCTTGATCTTTTCAAACGTCTCCGCCTTCCCACCCACCATCACGGAAAGCTTCCCCTGCTGCAACGTGATCACGCTGCCGGAAACAGGGGAATCCACCATGTCCGCACCGGTCTTCCGCACCTTGTCCGCCAGCGCGCTGCTAAAGTCGGGGCTCACCGTGCTCATCTCAATCAGCGTCTTGCCCACGCCGAGAGCGGCGAGCATTCCATCCGGCCCTTCCGCGATGGCCTGCAATGCGGCAGTATTCGTCACCATGGAAAACGTAAAATCCGAAGCAGCCACCACCGCTCTCGGAGAATCCGCCCAGCGCATGCCTTTGTCGATCAGCCATTGCGCCTTAGCGCGCGTCCGGTTGTATCCGGTTACGGTATGACCTTTTTCCAACAACCGGGCGACCATATTGCCGCCCATCACTCCCAAACCAACAAACCCAAGATTCGCCATCGTTCAACCTGCAACCTTTCCAAAATTGACGCACAGATCTAAGCTTCTAAGCTTTCTGCTCCGGCACATCCGGCGTAACCGAGGAATCCGCGCGCACCTGCCGCAGGTGATCCCGCATCGCTTCTCGCGCCTTCCCAGGATCGCGCCCCTCAACCGCATCGAGAATGCGTCGATGATGAACCTGCCCCCGATCCGGCCCACCATCCACCTCAAAAATGCGAATGCGCTGCTCGCGCAGCAGACCTACGATGGAATCGATCAGGGATAAGATCAGGGGATTTGCCGCGGCTTCCGCCAGGGCGAGATGGAAATCCAGATCCGCCTCGATGTAGGCCTCGGGTTCCAGGCGTTGCTGGTCCATGACGGTAATCGCTTCGCGCATCATGGCCAGTTGGCTTGCCTCAATACGGGTTGCGGCGAGCGCCGCGATCTCCGGTTCCAGAATTTCGCGGACCTCTTCCAAATGAATGGAGTTATCCGCTTGGCCGATCTTCAGCATCAAGTCGAGCGACTGCCGGATGGCGCGCGAAGTTCCATCGGTGATGAACGTTCCACGTCCGGAATAAGCCTCCACCAAACCCTTCTCGTGCAGCGCCTTGATGGCTTCGCGGACGGCTGTACGGCTCACGCCAAAGCGCACCGCCAGCTCGCGCTCGGCCGGCAACTGGTCGCCAGCCTTCAGCGCGCCCTTCAGAATCGAGTCTTCGATCTGTTCTACAATCTGTTCGTAGAGCCGCGAGGTTCGCACTGCTTTGTACATCTGCCGCTCCCCAAGCCGAGCTCGTATCCCGCCTGAATCAGGTGAAATCACGCTAGGCTCCGGACTTCGGTCGATATTGTACGACTACCAGATTCCATATGAGTTGCGCTCAATATAGAGCACACAAATATGAGATCGCATAACGTTGAATGTAGAGCGTGGCCCATTGGTCAGACCACTATACCGCAAAGCGGGGCAATCTTGTCAAGCAAGATTCTTAACGTCAAACATTGCTTGACTTTTGGAATCCGAGAATGGTAGAGCTGTCTGACCACGTTTTCAGTCCCCAAGAGTGGAGTTCGTCCATGATGCTGCCCAATCACACGCAATCCGTCGCAATCCAGACCTTTCGCGCAAGTTTCCTCCTCCTCACCGTGCTGGCTTGCCTTCTAAGCTTGCCTCTGTACGCCCAGACGACCACCGGCCGCATTCTGGGTACGATCACGGATTCCACCGGTGCCACGGTGAACGGCGCAGTCGTTACCGTCACGGATGTGGAACGAGGAGCCGTGCGCACGCTCACCACCGAGGGCAGCGGCGCCTTTGCGGCACCCAACCTCCAACCAGGTCTCTACAAGGTTCGCGTCGAAGCCAAAGGCTTCAAGAGTGTGGAACGCACCAATATTCAATTGGAAGTGGCCAGTGACGCGCTGGTTGATGTCGCACTGCAGCCCGGCAACATCGTCGACGTCATCACGGTCACGGAGGAGATTCCGTTGATCAATATCACTTCCGCCACTTTGGGCGGCACGCTGAGCAACGCGGAAATTAATGACCTTCCTCTCAATGGCCGCAACTATGAGAACCTGCTGCAACTACGCCCGGGTGTCGTGCGTTATCCCGGCGGCGGATTCTCAACGACCAGCACCAACGGATTGCGGGCGGAAGACAACGCCTACTTCATTGAGGGTTTGTTCAACAGCGAACCCTACTCCGGCCAAGCCATTATCAACGGTGCGGGCATCGCCGGAGATTCTGCAACGATTCTGCCAATTGACTCCATACAGGAATTCAACATTCAGCAACTTCCGCCTGCGGAATATGGCTGGAAGCCGGGATCGGTGGTCAACGTGGGTCTCAAGGCCGGAACGAATAGCCTGCATGGAACCGCGTTCGCGTTTGGCCGCGATGGCAATATATTCGACGCGCGGAATGTCTTTAATACGGTCCCCAACGCAAAGCTGCAACGCACTTTGGAACAATACGGCGGCAGTATCGGCGGACCGATCGTCAAAAACAAAGCCTTTTTCTTTGGCGCATACGAGGGCCAGCTGTACAACGTCGGCAATTCCTTTGGCGGAATCACCAGCCCCTCCATGGTGGGGCTACCGGATGCGGGAAATTGTGCCTTCTCCGGTACCGGCGATTGTTCTGGCAGTATCCCGGATGCGGTTACCGATCTGCAAGCCGGAGGAATCACGATCAGTACCACCAGCCTGCAGATTGCAGGCTGTGCGCTCGCGGGCTCTACGGTTACCTGTAATGGCAAGGGCTTTCCCATTAACAATACCCAGACGATCAACATTGCAAACGGATTCAATAACGATGTCGGAGTAAAGAATACGGTTGCCAAGGTCGACTTCAAGCTCAACGACCGCCAGAACATCAGCGCCATGTACTTTTTTGGGAACAACACGGGAACAGTGGAAGACTTTCCCGAGCTACAAACACAGTGGTTATCGCATATCCATACTCGCGCCCAGGTGTTCGGGGGCAGCTGGGTTTGGATCCCTAGCGACCACTGGGTCAACGAAGCACGTGCTGGCTATAGCAGGCTCTACCAGCCCACGCTGCCCGGCGATCTGAACACGCCAGCGTCGGCCTACGGCCTGAACACTGGGGTCACCGGGCCCTTTACTGGCGGGCTTCCACGTATTGGCTTTGGCGGATTCTTCTTCCCTGGACTGGGTGGCTTCAAGTGGCCGAAGTTCCAGGGGCCAGATTCTGTGACACAATTTGCCGATCACATTTCATACTCCACTGGAAAGCATGCCATCAAGTTCGGCGGTCAATTCCATGACAATCGGGTCACAAACGCTTCCTACGGCAACTCACGAGGCAGTATCACGTTCCTGGGTGGCATCGCCAGCGGCTCTTCAACGGAGCTCGAAGACTTCCTGGCAGGCTTGCCTTTCAAGGCCACCTTGGAGGTTGGGGACCCCACGCTGCACCTCCACAATTGGGCTTACGGAATGTTTTTGCAGGATGACTGGCGGGCCGCGCGAAATCTAACCTTAAATCTCGGCGTGCGCTACGAATTCAGTTCCGTTCCAACAGAGCAACATAACCTTTTAGGGAATTTCGACCCCAGCCGCGGATTGGTGCAGGTGAATACTGGAACCAACAAGATCAGCAGCCTCTACAAACCTGATCATAAAAACTTCAGCCCGCACGTGGGCTTTGCCTGGGATACCACGGGAAACGGCAAGACAGTACTGCGCGGTGGCATGGGACTTACTTATGAGACGGTGAACTGGCAGTCGTTCATCGCGTTCAATAACGCTTTTGGGCCGGGCAGTGTCCCGACCGGGGCTGTCATTGACGGGTCTGGTAACACCTCTGGCGGCAACATCACGACTGGCAACATTTCCTTGCCTTTCTTCCTCAGTCCGACGCCAGTCTCGTGGGATCAAGGTCCTCTCTACGGCAGCCCAGCCATTGATTGCTCTGGCAATCCATGCCCCATCATGACTGTGGACCGCAACCTGAAAACTCCGAAGGTTTGGAACTGGACCTTGAGCCTGCAACACGCCTTCACTCCCAACCTTACTTTGGAAGCGGCTTACGTCGGTAACCACGGCTCGAATTTAGTTGGTATTCGCGACATCAACCAACCCCCTGTTGGGTCGGGGTGGACTGCGGCGGCCATTGCGGCGGGATCTCCCGACGGAGATGCGGAACAAGCCGCGCGTCCATTTGCGGCTCAGTTTCCCTACCTGAGCAATGTTTTCCAAATGGGGAACGTATACCGCTCGAACTATAACGGCTTGCAAGCAACCCTCAACTCCAGAAACTTCCATGGTCTGAGCACGATTGTCGGTTACACCTACTCACACGCGCTGGATGATGTCAGCGCGAATTGGGATTTCGGCTACGGAGCGGGTCTTCCGCAGAACGCTCACAATGTGGCTGCCGAATATGCGAACAGCGATTTCGACGTTCGTCACCGACTCACCGTTTCTCTCACCTATGCCATCCCCGGCAAGAAGGGCTACGGGCAGGCTTTGCAAGGCTGGGAGGTCAACTCCATCATCACGTTGCAAAGCCCGCAATACTGGGGTCCGATTGACCTGGGAACCGACGCTGCCGGTGTCGGTCCACTCCCGGTTAGCCCTCCCGCCAACAGCCCGGTCCGTTGGAATTTCTTTGGCAATCCCAATGATTTCAAATCTAGTCCGAAGGGAATTCCTTCTTTCTCGGGTGCCACGAATAGCGCCTGCGCCGCGAAAGCTCTTGCCCTCGACGGTGGCACAGCAGGAGCAGCCACGGCCGCTCTCAACCTGTTTGGCTGCTATGCCAAAGGAAATTCCATCATGCTTCCGCCGGCACTGGGTACCTTCGGCACGATGCACCGTAATTTTTTTCCAGACTCCGGATTCCGCAACTTCGACTTCTCAGTTGCCAAAAACTTCCACTTCGGTGAGCGCTTCAAGGCTCAGTTTCGCGCTGAGTTCTTCAACATTCTCAACCACCCGAACTTCGCTAATCCTTACGGCGGCCAGAATGGTTTCGGCCTGAACGACCCGTCCGTAGGCGGCTTCGGTTGCGGCTGTGCAACTCCGGATATTGCGGCTGCGAACCCGGCCGTGGGTTCGGGAGGACCGCGTTCAGTCCAACTCGGTCTGAAGCTTACTTTTTAGCGAAGTTAAGAACCGACATCAACCAAGGACTGGCACTCTTATGTCCGGCCTTTTATAAGTCGTCAACCAGTCGAAATCCACAGAGCAGATAGCCTCCATGCCTAGAACCTCGTTCTCCAAAACCCTCAATTTCGCCCTTGTTTTCTTTGCAGTCGCCGCCACTCCGGCTTTCGCCGTGGAGCGCACCCTCGAAGAAATCAAAACCGAAGCGATCCATCGCGCCGAAAACGGCATGTATCCTTTGATCGGGCTTGATCCTGCGGACGTAAAAGGAGCCTTCGCTTCCATCCACACTTCCGACAAAGACGAGTGGGCCGCCGGTTTCATGGGCGTTGCTGGCCGCTACATGGCCGAGGCGAAGTCTCTGGAAA
>JAYTQD010000485.1:0-8756 GCA_043746935.1 Acidobacteriaceae bacterium
ACGCCGCAAACATCAAAAATGGTAAGCAATCACAAAGCGCCCCGCGTCCGCGCGAAACGCGCCGGTGTCCTGCACCAGATGATACTTGGAATAGTCCAACTGCATGGTCCAGTTTCCCAACAACACCTCATTACGGACGTTAATTTCCCAGGCCGGAGTAAAAGCTTGGCCGTCCCCCCCTGATTCAGCCCCGCCTCGCGTCAGAAGCTCTGCCCGGTACTTCTTGATCCGCGGAAGGCGGACGCCAACCACCGCGAGATGGCTGTGATAGTCACTCGGGCTAAAGTAGCCGTGCGGCTTGTCGAGGGTAAAACTCAGGTGCCGGTAGCGGTAGCCTGTCTCGACACCGAAACCGTGGATTCGCCACTCACGAAGCGCCTCCGCCGTCTGACGGCTGCCGATATTCTCATCCGAGTAGTGCTGTTGCGAGCCACGCGCGCTCAATTGCCAGTGCGCGCCGGTCCATCCC
The DNA here is from genome assembly GCA_043746935.1 of Acidobacteriaceae bacterium. Taxonomy (GTDB): domain Bacteria; phylum Acidobacteriota; class Terriglobia; order Terriglobales; family Acidobacteriaceae; genus JANXUC01. Next base: position 470 of record JAYTQD010000485.1, read on the forward strand.
GTAAAGAACTCCCACCCTTGGGCCGTGATTTTGTGTTCCGTGGCTTTAGCGTTCGGGATGATGGGGACGCGCGAAAAACTGCCTCCAAACAGAAGCGACGGCAGTGGTTGGACGATCAGCGCGGTTTCATAGATGGCATGCACGTCCCGGTTGCTGAAGCAAACCGCCCCTCCGCCGCCAGCTAGGGACAACCATTCGCGAGGTTTCCAGCGAAGCTGTAAGGTCGATGTCTCAGCGGCCTCGAACAGGTCGTCCTTGCTGCGCTGGAAGTGTTGCTCAAACACAAAGCGGCTAATTAGCCCTGGGCGAATGCCCAAATCGATCCTCTGGCCGGATCGCCAGGAGCGATTGCCCGCCGAATCGCTGAAGTAGTCGGAGTCCATCTGTACAAAACTGTTTGCCGTCCGGCCTTCGCGCTCCTCGCCGCCCAAGGTTCCGCTGTCGATGCGGTCCATATATTCCTGCAAGCGCAAGCTGTCGGAATGCAACACCAGAGCCTGGCTCACCAGGGTACGCGCATCCGATCGTCGCCTCTGATGGAGCAAGTTGCTAGCCAATCCGATTGCGGCGGCTTCGTCGGCTGGATTCGTCGCGAGCAGGTTCCTGTAAATGTCGTTGGAGGCGGCGTAGTCGTGCCGAAAGCCAAGAGCACCGGCTAATTCAATCCTTGCGGACCGATTGCTTGCGTCTCGCCGAAGAATCTCGTGAAAAAGCCGGATCGCACGACCATCTTCCCCGTTGGTGAGGTAGGCGCGTCCGAGCTCGAGACGCAGCCGATCATCGCCAGAGTATTTCCTGAGTCCATCTCGAAAGATCCGAATGGCTTGCGAGGAATGGCGTTCCATCGTCGCCTGCTGTCCTGCCGTCAGAATCCGAAGGACCGGATCCTCCTCATCTGCAAACGCCCGTGCACCGTACACCGAGAGGCAGATCACCGCCAGTATCACAGCGGGTAAGAGCTTCTGGACTAGAACCATAGAGCCGACCTGTCTCCGAACACCCCTAGCCGCTGCTTACGAATTGCTGTGCCCGTTGGTTGTAAACAATACCAGCATCGGGGCTACTCGCTTCGCTTATGGCGGTTGTCGAACCGGTAGCCGAAGGTGAAAGTCCACTGGTTATAGTTCTGCAGGCCACCGCGGTTGCGGGTGAAGCCGCTTTGCACGAAGTAGTTGGAGCCCACATTGGCTTCGAGATTTCCGGTAAAGAAGTGGGCGGAGTCGCTTTTTACAGCGGTTGAAGCAAATGACTGGCTCCCCGCCAGCAATTCCCATCGAAAGTCGTCGCGAAAGCTGCGGGAAAGGGAAAACGACTTGTACGATCCCCCGCCGAACGAACCGTCGAACTTCGAGTATCGGAAGTCCGCCCGTATGCCGGTTTTGGGAAGGCTGCCAAAAGTCACGCCATACATTTGATTCAGAGAGGCTTTGGCATCCCCGGAGCGGTGGCTACTCCCCATGTTCGTATAAAGCCAAATCTTCTTTGCGACTTCCACGCGCACGCCGACGCTGAATCCCTGAAAGAGATACTTGTCGAGAAGCCCAGTCCCAATCAACTGCGGATCGAACGTGGGAATGTCGCGAAAATACGAGTGATTGAAATCGAAATCGATCCGTGATGTTGGCTGAACACGGAATGTCAGGAAACTCCGACTGATTCCCGCTCCGGGAGCTGCTACCGCCGGGTTGCCGCTCGGGCTATCGACTTGCAGCGAGTGATAGATCGACAGATAGTGTTTGTAGGAAATGCCGTTCTCAAAGAATACGAAAGGCCGATCAATCTTCCACTTGAGGGTGCTGATCCCCATCCCGGAGGTGCTCGTATATCGCGCGTTGTTGAAGTCTCCGCCTTGGAAGTTTACAAAGGCTCCGCCAAGGCGACGGTTTGGGTTGTAGCTCCATGAGGTCGGATCTGGCGTGGAGCCCGCAAAGATTCCTGCGGTTGTATTTGTGGAGATTTTTCTGCCGAAATATCCACCATCGATCGTGTCCAGACTGCTGGCCCATGGCAGGTAGAGTCGTCCTGCACCGACCACCCAATGAGATTGAGGGTTTTCATACGTCAAACCCAGGTGATAGGTGCGGTTGATCAAGTCCTGTATCGTGGCTGGCCCAGAGGCGCGCGAATTAATACGCCCTCGCCAGTACCCGCTCAAATTCCAATACGTGCCATTGATTCGCGTTATATCAGTACGGATGACGATCCCGAGATTTTTGCTACTGCCGCTGGAGCTAGTCATGCCAGAGTAGTCAAAGCCGATGCGACCACGTGCACGGTTCACTTCGGGTAGTGGGGGTCGAGGAACTTCGGCCCGTGCTTCCTCGTCGAGGGGATCGCCTTCTGAGAAGCTCACGACCACCGGATATTTGCGGGTCGGACTCAAGGTCCGTTGTGCAACGATAGCGGCAGTATCTTCCGAAGACAGGAATGCCCAGTCGCCCGCCTTTAGCGCTCGTGTCGGATCGTGTATCTCCGCCGCAGCAGAGCTCTCCGCCACCGCAAAGATGTACAGCGCGGCGACGGGTCTCGGTTCCCCTGTAGCGGGGTCAATCGAACCCGAGATGGGGCGCCGAGTGATCGACTCCGTGTCTTTGACCGACAGATGAAGGCCTTCGGCCAAGCCAGCATTGCGACCGCCCTCGAGGTAGGCGACCCCCTCGCCCACGTACTTGATCCGGAACGATATCTTGATATCGGCGTTTGGTTGCGGCAGCTGAGGAGTGGGACTCTCGGGCACAGCCCCCTCTGTGGAAGAGTCCGGCAACGGCGCGGCATCCTGCGTTGGCGCCTTGCCGGAATTGCCAGTCGTTTGCGCGGTAAGGCTCGATGTTAGCAAGAACACTAGACTCGCGATCTGAATGATGAACTTCATGTCTCTAGCGCCGCTCGTTAGGATGGCCTAACCTCCGGCTCCGCCGCGATGACACTGGTAGCAATTCACGCTGTTGTAAACGTAGCCGTTAACACCCTGATGCTTTTGATCGGAGTCCGGCTTTGTGTGGCAATTCGTGCACTGAAACACCGCGTAGTTGCTCGGATTGGTGTGACACGTTGTACAGACACCCGCCGCACCGCCATGGTTGACGTTAAACCACGTATGGTTGAAGACCGCACCTGCCCACCCGGCCACAACTTGGTGACACGTCTGGCAGGCCGTTGGGAAACCCGCCGCGATGTGATTCGGATTATTCGTGCCTTGATATTCAGCCCTGTGACATGAATAGCAGTCGGTGGGAATCGAAGTGTAATTGTTGTTGACGTGGCAGCTCGCACATACGACCTTGATGTGCGCCCCGGCCAGCGGAAAACTCGTGTTGTTATGGTTGAACGATGCCGGTTGCCACGCCGACGTGCTGTGGCAAACGTCGCACTGCTGCGGGAATCCGCCCGTCACGTGATTCGGATTCGTCGCGCCCTGGTAGTCCTTCATGTGGCAACCAACGCAGGTTGTGTTGGTCAGACGGTAGTTGCCATTGATGTGGCAATCGCCGCACTGCATTTTCAAGTGAAATCCCGTCAGGGGAAAGCCACTCTTGGCATGATCGAACGCCGCGGGCTGCCAGGCCAACGTACTGTGGCACACGGAGCAGTCCGTCGGGAAACCCGCTGACACATGATTCGGATTCGTCGCCTTCTGGTAATCCTTCATGTGGCAGCTCGCGCACGTGCTTGCAGTCAGGGTGTAGTTACCGTTGGTGTGGCAATCACCACATTGCAACTTGGTGTGAGCACCAGTGATCGGAAAACCTACCGCAGCATGATTGAAGCTCGCAGGCTGCCATGCGGCGGTGCTGTGGCAGTCCTGACATGTCTGCGGGAATCCAAGGGAAACGTGATTCGGATTCGTGGCTTTGCGGAAATCCGGCGTGTGACACCCGATGCAGTTGGCAGGCGTCCCTTTGTACTTTCCTCCCACGTGGCAGCTCAGGCAATCGAGCGTGGCATGCGCTCCAGTGAGGGCGTAGCCTGTAATTTTGGAATGGTCGAAACGAGCGCCGAACCAGGTAGTGACTGCATGGCATTGCTCGCAAGTGCGCGGGAACCCGGCAGTCAGGTGGTTAGGTGCCGCGGTTTGTTGATAGGTTGTGGAGTGACAGGAATAGCACTCGAAAGAAAGACCCTGAAACTGTCCAACCGCGGCGCCCTTGTGGCAGCTGTCGCATTGCAACGACGCATGCCCACCGACCAAGGGAAAGCGGTTCTCGTGGTTTCCCACGGCCTGCAGCGTGACCTGCCAGCCATTCACGCTATGGCATCGCGCACAATTGGACCCCATTTGCCGACGATGAACATCCGCGTGGCAATCGGCACATCCAGTTCCTGTGTTCGCAAACACTAGCTTTGCGTGGCACTGCGTGCAACTGACGTTCAGGTGCAAACCCTGAAGAGGAAAGCTTGTTTTGCTGTGATCGAATTCAGGTACAGCTCGAATTACCTTCCATCCCGACACGGTATGGCAGTTCTGGCAGGGGATGTTGAGCCTCCCGTGTGGACTCACGGTAGCTGCGACTGCGTCGCGAGTTTGTGCGTGCAGAGAGAACGCTGTCAGAGCCAATACCAGCCCAGCAACTGCATGGACGCCTGCCAACTCGAGCACACTGGATTTGCGGAGCTGCACGGTGCTGCCTCATACCAGCAGTAGCACTCGACGTTCCAAACGCCAGCGGTGCAACTCCCAGAGAGCGTGTTACACACTTACCACGCGATGGCCATGGGTTGCTAAAGGGTGCTGTGTTCGTTGGACCCACAAGTGAGTCCAACGGCATCATCCAGGGGATCGTCCCCAGGTTCTGGCGGTGATCCTTGTGGACCCACACCAAGTGGGTACATTCCTCGGACACTGCCTTCAAAATAGGGAACTTCCCCAGTTCAAACACACGCTAATCCATTGCCAGTGGAGAAAGAGGTGGAACGACAAAGCTGCCATCAGGCCGACGGCAGCATAGAAATGGATGTTTCCCCGTTCGTGCCGAGCTAATCCCCAAGGTAGGAGGATAAGCCTCCGCAAGCTGCCAGGTCCTGGACCGAAACCCTCCGTTCCCAGACGGCCACTTCCTGGGGCAAGACGTATTCCAAGAGGAATCCTGTCGCAAGCAAGAAGACAGCTCATGCAAATATCAGGATGCGCCAGAGGACTGAGCGATGTTAGGTCACCGCCCAAATCCTCCTGTATTCAGTTGCACGGAGTTCGCTCAAGAGTTATCACAGGATTGCCCTTCGGGCGACGGTCAGTTCCCTGCCGGTGGGCTTGGCGCCGGAGCCTTAGCGAATGACTATGCCTCCGAACACCTCAATGCTCGGGCGTCGAATGATTATCCGCCCAAGGTCGTCCTGGTAGTAGTAGTGGGGACGTCCCTGGTAAGTGTAGGTCCGGCAGCCGTATTTCTTGGCTTGCCCGGGGGGTAACCCGCAGTCGCCCCAACCGGTTTTCCGACCGCGATTCCATCCCGGAGGGCGCGCGTCACGGTCGCCATAGGTGCGGTATTGATATCCGTCGCGGCGTTCCCAGCCCCTGTCACCGTCGTCCTCGGAGTGTTTGTTCCCGTGCTGGTGTTTGCGTCCGTGGTCCCCATGATTTCCGTGATTCTCGTGGTCTTGCCGATCAGCCATTGCCCTTGGCGTGCAGGCGCAGAGCACTGCCACCACTGCCAAAACTCCCAACCAGCGTTTGCTCATGTTCCCTCCATAGTTCGCGGTGTGAAGACTGATTCGCACAGGCTTAGTCTACGCTCCAGCCGACTATTTCGACACGATTACGGACGTACACGGAGGACCGCGATAACGATGTTCGAAGCAAGCTTCAATCGTCAACCTGTGGATTTTTAGTGAAATGGCTAGTTGTGGGCGTGAACTGCCTGCCTACGGTAGCAATTCGGGTTGCCAAAGCTGCACATTACAGACATCTTGCAGTTTTGCCATTGCTCTCATTACCCTGTTTCCAGTCATGGCGGCTGCACCCCAACCCAACTTCCTACTTTGTCAGCTTTGCGGCGGGCCCGTGGCCTTGGAATCCTGCAAGACCGATGAGAATGGCAAAGCGGTTCACGATGAGTGCTATGCCAAGAGTCTTGCCGAGCCGGAATCGACTGAACACGGCTTATTTCAACGTCCTGAGTGCGTGTGGGGCAGTTATTCCTTCCTTTCGTATAGGAAGAGCGGTGCGCTTTGACCCGAAGCAGGTTGTCGAATGGCTACGACGGAAGATGCCGCAACCGGCCACTTCCACTCGCCTGGATCGAGTCGCAGTTTGATCTGTCGTTGTCAGCCAGTAGAGCGCGCTACGATTCGTCATCTCCAACGCTTTTTTACGAACGCGTAGCACCCTCCCCGCCCTGACTATTGCACCTTCAACGTCACGATCAAAGTGTGGGAAATCACTCCGGCGGAGTCCGCCGCGTGAACGGTTACGTTAAAGGTGCCGAGCGGCGTGCCAGGATCGGGTGGAGGCCCGCCGCCACTGCTGCCCCCGCCGCAGGCTGTCATCGTGATTATCATGGTGATGAGGGAATGCGAAAACAAGGAGAGCGAGCGGACTTCCTCAACGCTTCCGCCGCGAGCCGGTACCAAGGCGGAACGAAGTTGCACATAGAACACACTTGCGCCGGTATTTTGGCAATGTGCACGCGATTGCGCTAGGTTTCGCGCTAGAATGCAAACGCTTGCAGCTTTCACAGATGCTGGCGCGATACTGAGATGGGTTGGGACCGTTCCTGCCCCGCTTAATTCACCGTAAGATTGAACGTTGGTGAGTTTTTCGTGAGTCCGCCCTCCGCTAACGTCACGAAGATCGAGTAGGTTCCCGCTGGTGTTGGGGTTAAGAGGTTCACCGCCGCTGGGCCGGCCTTGGCGGCATCCGCCGTCGATGTCGCCGTAACTGTCACATTCGAAGTCGCGGGTAGAGCAGGCGGCGCCGTGTACAACCCCGTCGCATCAATTGTGCCGTTGCCGCTTCCCCCAGTAACTGCCCAGGTTACGCTTTGGTTCGTCGAATTATTGACCGTCGCCCTGAATTGCTGAGTTTGGGCAGGAGCCTGAACGCCATTCACTGTGATGTTCGGATACAGCGTGTTTACGGTAGTAGGACTAACGCTGACCGAGATCGGCGGCGGCGGTCCCGAGCTGCTGCCTCCGCCACCACACGCCTGCAGTATCCCGACAAAAAGCAAGCCTAGGCACAGAGCCGTTATCGGCTGTTGGCGCTGCGGCAAACGTCGTCCCGCCAATCCCAGAAGAACCACGCCCACTAGCGGCAATCCCAGGGGCATCCAAGGCAGACGATTGCGTCCGAGCAATTTGCGACGTGCCCCAGCGGCAATGCCCGTGAATGGACCCGCGGTCTGGACGGTTATGGTCACTGTGGTCGCTGGCGAGCCTGCAGCGATCTGAGACGGACTGACCGTGCAAGTCGATCCTGCTGGCCCCGAGCAGCCTCCGAATTGGACATTATTTGTGAAGGTAGCGATTCCCACGGGAGATACCGTAATCGTGGTTGAGGTGCTCTGACCGGGATTGACGGGCAGTGTATTTGCCGGAACCGATGTTGTGAAGTCGTACACGCTTAGGGGAAACGAGGCACTCGTCGTAGCACCAGCATAATTGCCATCGCCGGTGTAGGTCGCGGTGATGTTGTAGTTCCCGGGAGTGTTAATCGACGAGTTCAGGACAGCGGTAAAGGAGGCATTAGGCCCAGGCTGACCGAAAAAAGTTTTGGTGCTCGCAAGGGGAGTTCCGCTGACAAACAAAGAAACTGTGCCAGTAGGGGCCACGCCGCTGCTCGTGGACGTGCCTGACGTGCTCAAAGAGAAGAACGTACCCGGCTGAGCGAAGCCCTGACCGGAAAGGTTGCTGATGGTGATCGGAGCCTTCGTGACGGCGACTGTTGTGGCGGTCGTGCTCGGCTTGTAGCTAGGATCTCCACTGTACTTCGCGATCAAAGCATGGGAGCCGCCGCTGAGCTGGATCGCGTTATCGTCCGTGTATGCGAAGCTGTTTAAGGAGTAGGTTCCAGCATCGAGCGCACCGCCGTTGTCCGTGAAGGCTATGGAACCGGTGGGACAAGCGATCCCTGGACCTGAGGTGCAAAGACTCCCTCCCGCATTCGCCACATCGGCACGCAGGAGGTAGGGTGAACCGTAGGGGACCGAGGTGGAGTAGACAGGTCCGCTGGCGTTGACTCCGGTAACCAGGCCCGGCATGAGCACAGAGCTGTTTTCGGCGGTAATGGTCACACTTGCTGATGGGCTTGAGTAACTGCCGCCGTAGGTTGTATCCCCCGCATAGTGCGCAA
>JAYTQD010000486.1:0-8744 GCA_043746935.1 Acidobacteriaceae bacterium
CGACCTGCTGCCCGCGTTGAATTCGGGGTCCAGGACGAAGGGGGGAAGAAAGTCTACTTTGTGCGCGATAACGGCGCAGGGTTCGATATGAAGTACGCCGACAAGCTGTTTGGCGCTTTCCAGCGTCTACATGACGGAAGCGAGTTTCCGGGAAGCGGAATTGGTCTGGCAACCGTCCAGCGTATTATCCACCGCCACGGAGGCCAGGTATGGGCTGAGGGCGCGGTAGGACAGGGAGCAACGTTCTACTTTGTCGTTGGTGCGGGCGATGAGAAGCGCGCTTTGGCGGAGGTCCCCAGGGGGCGTGAGGTACTCTCAGAGAAAAGCTGAGGGTGAGAATCGCGAATCACAGGAGTATTGCAGTGATACTGCTGGCCGAAGACAACCGTGACGACGAAGCCCTAACACTGAGGGCGCTGAAGAAGAACAACATTAAGAACGAGGTTGTTGTGGCCCGAGACGGAGTTGAAGCACTCGACTTTCTCATGGGAACTGGGTCTCATGCCGGACGCGATTTGAGCGTTATGCCTCAGGTGATTCTCTTGGACTTAAAACTACCAAAGGTAGACGGCTTAGAGGTGCTGCGACGAGTGCGCGCGCACGAGCGCACTCGACTTCTGCCTATCGTAATTTTGACATCGTCGAACGAAGAACAGGATCGAATCAATGGCTATGGCTTGGGTGCTAACAGCTACGTCCGCAAGCCGGTTAACTTTGCCGAATTTATCGAGGCCGTCCGGCAGCTCGGTCTTTATTGGTTGATTCTGAACGAGCCGGCGCCGGTGGCAAGAGGAGGCTAGATGACTGTCACTGTACCTCTTCGCGTATTAATGGTCGAGGATTCAGAGGATGATGCAGCGTTGCTCGGTCGTGAGCTACGCCGCGGCGGTTACGAAGTAACTCTTCAACGAGTCGACTCGTCGGCCGGCATGAGCGCAGCCATCGAGAGAGAGAAGTGGGATCTGGTTATCTGCGACTATTCCATGCCCCACTTCTCAGGGACTGACGCACTGAGACTCTTGCGCGCAAAAGATTCAGAAGTTCCCTTCATCTTCGTTTCCGGCACTATCGGCGAAGATACGGCGGTGGATGCGCTGAAGCTGGGCGCCCAAGACTATCTGATGAAAGACAACCTAAAACGGTTAGTTCCTGCGATTCAGAGGGAACTCCGGGACGTAGAGCAGCGGCGAGAACGCAAGCGCATGGAAACAGAAGTTCAACGGCTGCGGAAATTTGAGACTATTGGCAGGCTTGCAGGGGGCATTGCTCACGATTTCAACAACGCTCTCGGGGTGATTCTTGGGTGGGCACAGATGGGATACGACGAAGCACCTAGCGATAGCGGAGCCCGCAAGAAATTCGGAGAGATCCTCGATCAGGCGCAGCATTCGGCTGGACTAACGTTCCAACTGCTTGCGTTTGCGCGGTGCCAGGTACTACGACGGCAGAGTATCAGTCTGAATCATTTGGTTCCAGAAACAAAGAGTCTCCTGCAGACTGCTATAGGGGAGCAGATCGAATTCAAGATCACCCTCACGTCGGATCTTCAAGTCACGAGCGCAGACCCCGCGCAAATCCAACAAGTGCTCATGAATCTCTGTTTGAACGCGCGAGATGCTATGCCTGAGGGAGGACGCCTCATCATCGAGACCCGGAATGTCGAGATCGACGAGGATTTTTGCCGTGCTCATTCGTATGGCCGACCCGGTAGCTATGTCTCGCTCTCAGTGTCAGATACAGGTCTCGGAATGGACGCGGCAACCCTCGACCGCATCTTCGAACCCTTCTTCACGACGAAGGAGATGGGAAGAGGAACCGGGCTGGGCTTGGCGACCGTGTACGGTATTGTGAAACAGCACGATGGCTTTGTGAATGTGTATACCGAACCAGGACAGGGAACGACCTTTCGCGTCTATCTTCCCGCCGCCGCTGGAACACCTGAGCCGCGCCCAGCAGCGGCGCCCGAACGCGTTCCGAACGGCACGGAAACGATTCTTGTGGCTGAAGATCACGAGGGTTTGCGGGAGCTGGCTCGCCATGCACTGGCATCTCATGGCTATCGTGTGATTCTGGCGAGTAACGGATTGGACGCCGTGCGGCTGTTCAAGACGCACTCAAACGAGATTCAGCTGGCACTTTTGGACGTTGTGATGCCCGGCTTGAGCGGGCCGGAAGCGTACTCTCAGATGTGTGCTGTCAGGGCCGATCTTCCAGTGATCTTTACAAGCGGTCATACAGTAGAATCGGCCTTGCTCAACATCAAAGATGGCGGGGTTTTCCTGCAAAAGCCATATCCTCCCCAGATTCTAAGTCGAGCCGTTCGGGACACTCTGGACCGCGAGCAGGCATGAGATCGGCCCCCTATCGCCCGGTAGCGGGCCCGTCGTATGACCCGTTGCGGGATCGTCGGCGGTTGACCGAGTGTTTGAGTTCTTTTGCTGGTGCCTTGAGTTCCGCCTTGCAACTCGGGCGAAACCCATCGCCCAAACCCAAATGCGGACAAACAGCCAGGAGATGATTCCATGACGCCGAGGAAGGCGCCAGTAGCGTGCTCCACAGCCAGCGGGACGGAAAATCGACATTCACTCGTCTACCTATAACGGCCTAACCGGAAGTAATGCCATTGCTATGCCCCATCAGTACCGACAAACGCGCTTGTGTCCACGAATGGAGTAGTTGCCGGATCGTCGGCAATCGGGAAGTAGGGAACTTCCCGGCCCGGAATGCTGTTTGGTGTCCGATAACTGGCGACTCGTCGTCGCCATTCGTTAGGCCAAGTTCAAGCTATAAACCTACGGGTTCAGCATTGTGGTTCAAAATAAAAAAGCTTCAACGGGCAGACTTGTAGACCGTTGACACCGCTGCGCCGGCCTCCAATCCAATAAAAAACAGCGGAGTGCAAATTAGCACTCCGCCAGAAATCTAGGAGAAATTGGGAGGAGAAATTGGGGACAGACGAAAGTGACCCCATTTCCATTTCAGGTCCACGGGCGGGTGGCCGACCCTTTCTTGGTCTTGATCTCTATTCCAAACACGGAATCTCGGGTGCCTCGTCCTCGCGTTTTTTGCGAAGGCGGGAACGACACTGCTGATACTACAGACTCCGAAGGCCTTTTGTCGTACATGCATTCCCGTTCCCGCCCTTTGCTTCGCAAAGAACGGGGCATCCGGGATTCTACTCTGGGGAGAGAGATCAAAACCGACTGGAAGGCTCGGCCACCCGCCAAGCTCTGGGGTGAGCGGTTCGGACAATGGCTCCGACGCCCGCCGATTTCGTGGAGATCCACAAATCCGAAAGCGGCGGGTGGGATTTTGGGTAATTACTTTGATTTGACAAATCAAAGTATCTTGTCGGGATCCCATCTTCAGATCTTCGGAGGAGATGCTTTGGGAGACGTTGGGAAATCGCTGGTATCGGCAGCATCGCCACCCGCAGATAGCGGAAGGAACGGCGAGAAAAGAAACAAAAAAACACTTGCATTTAACTTAGTGTTGTAGTTAACTACAACACTAAGTTGCTAGGATGCACTTTTGAAGATGGTGGGGCGAGCGACCTGGCCAGCTAGCAAGCTTTTGTTCAATCAAGTGCGCCGAAGAGATTTCCGCAACTGCATGACAAAAATGAAAAAGGAGAACACTGAACATGAGAACACTGAACATGAAATCACTGAACATGAAATCACTAAACATGAAATCACGCATTGCACTTTCCGTTCTATTCGTTCTGTTCGAGGCTGTGGCCTTCGCCCAGTCTGACGCGCATAAGTCCTCCGTGGCTCCTGTACCGTCCGAGGCGCAAGCATCCTTCACAACCATGAAAAGCCTGGCGGGAGAGTGGGAAGGCCCCGTCACCGTCGCGGAGATGCCGGAGAAGTTCGTCGGCAAGCCGATGCATGCCTCGCTGCGGGTGACCTCGCGGGGAAATGCCCTCGTGCATGAGTTCCAGGAAGCAGGAGCGCCGCTGGATGCGACCAAGTACGATCATCCCGTCACGATGCTCTACGTGGACTCAGACCAGCTCACTCTAGTTCACTATTGCGATGCGGGGAACCGGCCGCGCATGACCGGCAAGAGGTCGCCCGACGGCAAGACGGTCGAGTTCGAGCTCAAGGACGTTAGCGGAAGCATGGAAGAGCACATGCACCATTCGGTATTCACCATCATCGACGCCAACCATCACACCGAGGATTGGACCTTCATGGTGAATGACAAGCCGCTCCACGCGCATTTCGACCTGCACCGGATTAATTAAGGCCAACAACTCCAGGGAGCTTCCCATGACAAACGTCAGGAAGATCTTGGTCCGCGCAGCGCTGGTACTGGTTGGCCTGCCTGTCTTGTTGGTCTTCTTCACTTTCGGATTTTTCTACTCTGTTTTCTACTTTCCGAATTGGACCAGCGCTACCCGCGGAACCATCGTTGCGTCGGGCGAACGGCGGGAGTACCTGCTGTACGTCCCAAAGAGCTACGACCGTTCCAAGCCCACGCCACTCGTCATGAACTTGCACACCTCGATGTCGTGGCCGAGCTCCTCAATGGCTATCAGCCAATGGAACCTAGTGGCCGACGAGAACGGATTCATCGTCGTGTATCCCGCGGGAACCGGTCGCGGTCCCAAGTCCTGGGAAATGACAGGAAGCGAAACGCCAACGCGTATGCCCGATGTCATTTTCATCTCGGAGTTGATCGACAAGCTGGAGGCGTCCTACAACATCGACAAGACGCGAATCTATGCCAACGGGATGTCGAACGGCGGAGGCATGGCGTACGTGCTGTCGTGCACTATGTCCGACAGGATCGCGGCGGTAGGAATGGTGTCGGCGGGTCTCTACCCGGAGTGGGGCTGGTGCACGGACCATCGACCTGTGCCGGTGATTGCGTTTCATGGAACCGCCGATCCTATATGTCCTTACCACGGCGGCAAGTCAAAGTTTGGCGACGATATATTTCCGAGTGTTCCAGATTTTATGGCGAATTGGTCTCGGCGAAATCAGTGCGGACCGCATCCCATCCAGTCCGCGGTCGCTCCTGATGTCACGCGTCTGGAGTACTCGAACTGCGCTAACGACGCCAGCGTGACGCTTTATACGGTCAAGGGAGAAGGTCATCAATGGCCCGGCGGCGAGCGGGTCCGGGCGGAATGGATGGTCGGGCCGTACAGCCGTAGCATCGACGCGACCCGGCAGATGTGGGCGTTCTTTTGTGAGCATCAACTCACGAGGTAGTCATCAGCGCCATCTTTGAAAGAAAGGAAATTCCGGAATGAGCACGAGTGTGATGGCGGATTGGGGCATGCAAGCTCGACCGCGACTTTACGCCAGAATCGCCGGTGGCTTGTACTTGATCGTGATCGTCGGGGGCATATTCGCGGAGATCTTCGTTCGCGGCCGCCTCGTGGTTCATGGGGACGCGGCAGCCACGGCACACAATATCCAGGCCCATGAACTGCTCTATCGGTTGGGCTTTGTGGCCGAAGTTTTTTATTGCGTGTGCAACGTGCCCTTGACGCTCATCTTGTACAACTTGTTCAAGGTGGTGAACAAGAACCTCGCATTGATGATGGTCTTTTTCGCTTTCGTCACCAACGCTATTGAAGGCGTCAGCTTGCTCGCTCATTTCGCGCCTTTGCTTCTTTTGGGAGGCGGGCACTACCTGAGCGCATTCCCAGCAGAACAGTTACAGGCTGCGGCATATTTATCGGTTCAGTTGTTCGAACATGGCTTTGCCATTTGCCTGGTATTTTTCGGATTCGATTGCCTCACGATGGCTTACCTGATCGTCCATTCCAAATTCTTTCCCCGGCTCATCGGCGTGCTGCTGGCGATTGAGGGCCTGGGGTATCTCATCAACAGCTTCTCGCTCTTCATCGCGCCTGCGCTACAAGCCCGGATCTTTCCTTATTTCACGGCTACCGGGATCGCGGAAATAGCGCTGTGCCTGTGGCTAATTGTTATGGGGGTGGACGTTCAACGATGGAATGAGCAGGCTGATGCAGCAGGGCAATGGCGATAGCGCGCGCATGCCCGCTGCTGGAGATATTCTACAAAGTGCTGTGCTGCACAAAAACCGGTAGAGCGCCGCTTCAGTGCCGCGTTCAGCGCTCTAAGAAACCTGGGGCTTTAGCCCCGAAGGCCTATCTAATCCCATGACGGACCGTGAGTGGAATGACAATCAGCCGATTTACCGCCAGGTTCGCGACCGAGTAGTCGCGATGATCCTCGATGGCGTGCTGAAGGAAGGCGATGCGCTGCCGTCGGTGCGCAATGTTGCGGCCGAATATCGGGTCAATCCGCTCACGGTTCTGAAGGGCTATCAACAGCTGGTCGACGAGCAACTGGTGGAGAGTAAGCGAGGTCGCGGGATGTTCGTCAATGCCGGGGCACGCGATCTGCTGCTGGCGGGTGAACGGCAGAAGTTTCTTGCCGAACAATGGCCAAGTATTCACGCGACCATTCAGAGACTTGGACTGACGCCGGAGGAATTGCTGGAGGCTGCCAAGTCGAAGGGCACCGAGTTGAAAGCTAACGAGTTAAAGGCCAAACAGGAGGAGAAAAAACCATGAGCGTCATCGAAGCCCGGGGGCTGCGCAAGGCCTTCGGCGCAACCATCGCGCTGGACGGGATCGACCTGCGCGTCGAAGAGGGCCGCATCCTCGGACTCCTCGGCCCCAACGGCGCGGGTAAGAGCACCGCGCTCAACGCCATTCTCGGCCTGACCTCCTATCAGGGAGAACTCCGGGTCCTCGGACGCAACCCCTGGACCGAACGCGATCAGCTCCTGCGCGATGTCTGTTTCATTTCCGATGTCGCCGTGCTGCCGCGCTGGATACGGGTTTCCCAGGCGCTCGACTACGTGGCCGGCGTGCATCCGCGATTTGATCGTGCGAAGGCGGAAAGCTTTCTGGCGAAGACCACCATCCAGCGCACCAGCCAAGTCAGGGAATTGTCGAAGGGCATGGTGGCGCAGCTGCACCTGGCTCTGGTCATGGCCATCGACGCTAAATTGCTGGTCCTCGACGAGCCCACGCTGGGCCTGGACATTCTTTTTCGCAAGCAGTTTTATGATTCGCTGCTGAACGACTATTTTGATCGCAGCCGCACAATTCTTGTGACGACGCATCAGATGGAAGACATGCAGCACATCCTGACCGATCTGATGTTTATCAACCGGGGGCGCATCGTGCTCAGTTGCAGCATGGAAGATTTCGAATCCCGATATCTGGAACTAACGATACATCCCGATCAACTCACCGCAGCTCGGGTCCTCAAGCCAATGCAGGAGCGCCAGAGTCTCGGCCGCAGCATTCTGCTTTTTTCGGGCGTCCCTCGTGAACAACTCGCCGCGCTCGGTGACGTCCGCACACCTAATATCGCCGACGTTTTCGTCGCCCTCATCGGCGGCCAAACCGCAGGATCACAAGGAGCGACCGTATGAGCAGCCCATCGAACGCCATGCCCGAACCCGACACTCGGAGCATGGTCCCCGGCACCACCTCCCCGACTCGCCCCTTCTATTGGTCCGTGCGCCGCGAACTCTGGGAGCACCGTTCCCTTTATCTCGCCCCGCTCGGCATTGCGGGTGCCGTTCTACTCGGCTTCCTGTTCGCCCTCTTCCATCTCCCACACACGATGCGCATGTTGGCGTCGCTCGAACCCGAGCACCAGCGGCAAGCGCTCGCCCAACCCTATGACATCGCCGCGGGACTCATCATGGCGGCCGCCTTCATCGTCAGCATCTTCTACTCGATCGACGCGCTTTACGGAGAGCGCCGGGATCGCAGCATCCTGTTCTGGAAGTCGCTGCCGGTTTCCGATCTCACAACCGTGCTGGCCAAGGCGAGCATTCCGCTTTTCGTTCTGCCGATGCTCGCCTTTGCGATCACAGTGGTCACCCAGTCGATCATGCTGGTGCTCAGCAGCATGGTCTTGCTGGCCAGCGGTCTCAGTGTTGCGCCGCTGTGGACGCAGTTGCAGCTCTACCAGGTATTGCTGATACTGCTCTACCACCTGGTGAGCGCGCACATCCTGTGGTATGCGCCCTTTTATGCCTGGCTGCTGCTGGTCTCAGCCTGGGCGCGCCGCGCTCCATTTCTGTGGGCTGTCCTGCCACCGCTGGCCATCGGCATCTTCGAAAAAGTCGCATTCCATTCCGCGAACTTCTTCACTGTGCTGAACGACCGCTTCAGTGGCGGCTCGGATGCCGTCTCATCCATGATGGGCGACCTCCCCTTCCATCCTGGGATGCACCTCGCACCGGGCGCTTTCCTGGCATCCCCGGGCCTCTGGATCGGCTTGGCCTTTGCCGCTCTCTTCCTAGCCGCGGCGGCCCGGCTGCGCCGCTATCGGGAACCACTCTGATTCGCACGCGCTTGCTTCAAACGCCGGGTGCCCCAGGTTCGCGCCGTACTTTGGCGCTAACCTGGGCCGAGAAACAGTCTTGGCGGGTGGCCGACCCTTCCAGGCGCTTTTGATCTCACTTCCTAAATTAGAATCTCGGGTGGCGGGTGGCCCAGGCTTTTGACCTCTCAATACCCATCCCGGACAAGATGGGTGCCCCATCCTTCGCGTTCTTTGCGAAGCGTGGGTGGCGATGCTGCCGATACAACGTGCTGGAGGGGAACCCGTGACAGGCGGGATGTTTCCCGGTCTGGCTGATGAGATAACCGTGTCGGCTCCAGACGAGCGAGTAGACTTGGTGCTGCTCAAAGCGACCAAGGCTCGGAGGAAAGGAGCCGAGCGATGATG
>JAYTQD010000487.1:0-8727 GCA_043746935.1 Acidobacteriaceae bacterium
TAGTCGCGCTCAATGGGTGCGGCGACGTCATCAAGTTTTCTCTGCACGGTTTTGTTCTCCATGACTCCGGCGTAGGAAGTGGTGGACTGTACTTCCACCGCTTCGGACGTTGTCATCTTGGTAGCAATGTTCGCCTGCGCGCTGCGCACCGAATCCCAAACTTGCTGCTGGTTCTTGTCCTTCATCGCGCGCATTCGCACGCTCGGGGCAGCCATGTTGCCGCCGAGCACGCCAAAGTTTGTAGACTTCGCCACCCACCGTCCTGGCTCGACGCAGAACACGCCCAAGTCCACAGGCTCGCTCTCCGCCGGCACAATGCGGTCTTTGCCAATGACGCGATCCTGCTTGCCTCCGGTGACGATCTCGCCCGCGAGTAGCAGCAGAGGCCGCTTGGAATTGTTGACCAGCACCAACTGATTGACCTGCGCGCCCTCATGCACAGGCATAGGGCGGTTCCGTCTTCGGATCAAGGGCTGTACGCTGCCCGACTCCGTCACCACCACTTCGCCCGAGCGCAGGCCTTCATCCAGCGTCAAGAAGTCCCGTGTGTCGCGGCTGGCTGTCACCACCACCGGAAACACGGTCAGGTTTCCCTGGCGAATCGGCGCCAGCACCTTGTAGTCCGTTCCAGAACTGATCTCGCCCGCTCCGGCGCGCGAGGGCGCCATTGCCATTCCACCCCAGATTACTGCCAATCCCAACACGGTCGTCATCAGCAAAGTCTTCACAATGCACCCCCAGTGAAATACACCCCGGGCCAGGCTGCGCGAAACCCGCGCCCGGGGTGACGCTTCCTACCCTGTTGAGAGAAGAACGGCCCTTTTTCACGCTCTTGCGTCCAAAATGTTGGTAGCATCCAACTGGATGGCGGCGGAGTCCAAATTGGAATGAGTGGCGCAACGCAAGACGGGGTAGCCCAAGCCGGTACGGCCCAGACCGCGTCCGGTTTGCATCCGGTTTGCGACGATCTGTGCGCCCAAAGCCGCTCCGTGGACTGGGGTATTCCGCAAGCAGCATTTACGCAAATTCTCCTCGCGATTGGCGCTAAATACCTGTCTCCAGAAGCTTTACCCAATGAAGCCACCGCGTTCTTCAAAGGCCTGCGTGTCGAAGAACTCGCCCTGGCTCGAGGCTGCGCGGCAGGCAACGAGCGCGCCTGGGAGGTCTTCCTCACGCGCTATCGCGAAAAACTCTTCGAGATGGCGCTCGGCATCGCCCGCGAAGCCGCCACCGCCCGTGAACTCGCCGACTCGCTCTACGCCGACCTCTACGGCGTCAACTCGCGGGGAGAGCGCGTTTCTAAACTCGCCTCTTACACCGGCCGAGGGTCGCTCGAAGGCTGGCTCCGTACCGTCCTGGCGCAGGAATTCGTTAACCGCTATCGCAGGCAACGCCGCACTACCAGCCTGGACGAGGAAGTGGAGCAGGGAAGGCAGTTCGCCGCTGCGCCAAGGGAACCAGTCGCCGACTATGGCGAGGCCAAAGATCAACGCCCAGACCCTCGCCTCGACCAGTCCGTGGATGCAGTCTTGGCGGCGCTTTCCCCGGAAGACCGTTACGTCCTAGCCAGCTACTTCCTGGATGGCCGGACCCTGGCCGAGGTAGCTCGCGCCCTCGGCGTCCACGAATCCACCATCAGCCGCCGCGTGGACAAGCTGACGCGTGGCTTGCGGAAGCAGATCCTCTCCGAGCTGGGCCGCCGGGGCATGACCCGCCGCCAAGCCGAGGAATCCTTAGACAGCGACGTGCGTGACCTCCGCGTGGATCTTCGCTCCCGATTAGCGCAAGAATCGCCGGGACCGACGTTCTCTCCAAAGCAAGTGGGCGAGACGCCAAAATGAGGACATTTGTGCAGGGCCGATAACAGTACCAGGAGCTAGAAGTTGCCAGAGTTGCCCAAAATCGTGACCAGCAAGTTGGTGGAGAGGCAGGTGCGCCCAGACGCCGCCTCGCACCCCGATGCCGACCTGCTCACCGCATTCGTCGAGCGCTCCTTACCCGAGCGCGAACGCGGAGTCCTCCTGAGCCACTTGGCTGGCTGTGTCCCGTGCCGCGAGATTGTCACGCTCGCCCAACCGGCTGTTGCTGATGCTCTAGCCGTCTTCGTCGCCCCCAAGCCTTCTTGGTCGAGCGGCCTATTCCTGCGCTGGGGAGCACTGGCGGCCTGTGCCGTGGTGGCCGTCTCCCTGGTAGTCCTGGACAAGGTAGGGCTGCACAAGAAGGACAACGGCGCCGTCATGATCGCCCAGCAGCGAACTCCCGAGCCGCCTCCCGCCACCACCGTGGCCGAGGTGCCAGCGAACAAGGCCGCTCCAGCGACTAAGAGAGAATTGACTCTGGAGAAAAAATCGGACGTCCAACCGGCGATCACGGAGGCTCTCAGTTCTCGGAGTGAAGATTCTCGGAACGAAGTCCCACGGAGCCGAATCGTCCTATCCGCTCCCCATCGTCCCGGCCCCTCGGCGCCGATGAACAACAACGCGGGCTACAGCGCAAACAACAGCATTTCCCGCAACGACGCCATTGCCAACACGCGAGATGCTGGCAATTTGGACGCCCCAGGACAGCCCGACGCGCAGCTCAAAGCGCAAACCACACCTGTGAGGACTCCTTTGGGAGATTCGGCCTTCGGCGGTGCTTCCGGCGCACTCATCGCGAAGCAAGACGCCGCTCGCTCAGAGGTGAAGACTTCGCAATACGACGCCTTGGAAAAGAAAGCGTCGTCTGTTTCGCCAGCTCTCTCAAAAGCTCTCTCCAAAGAAAAAACCGCGGCGAAGACCTCCTCAGAGACGGTCGAAGTAACCGCGCAAGCGTCCGCGCAAGTGTCCGCCCAAGTGTCCGCCAATGATACCTCCTCGACCACCGCCTACGCGCCGACCGACAAAGACGAGTTCCGCGCCAGCGCCGCTCCCATGGAGGGTCTGGCAAAACTCAGCGCCGCCCATCAGGCCGCCACCTGGCAAATCACCGACGCCGGAAATTTGCAGCGCTCCTTCGATGGCGGCAAGTCGTGGGAAAGCGTCAGCGTGAACCAGCCAGCCAAGCTGCGCGTGGTCGCCACGGCACAGTTCCAAGTTTGGGTCGGCGGCAATGCTGGTCTGCTCTTCCATTCGTGGAATGGCGGCAACCATTTCGTAATCGTCAAGGTGCGCCACAAGCACGCCACCCTCACCGGCGATATCGTGACCTTAGCCTTTCAGGATGCCCGGCACGGCCGCCTCGAAACGGCCAGCCACGAAGTCTGGACCACCACGGATGGCGGCCGAAACTGGCGTCAACCGTAGTCTTAAAGTAACCATCCGCTGGTTACCCTTGCCCTCCACCCGCGATTACTACAGTGATCTTTTCCGGAAAGCTCATCCGCCCTACACTCAGTCTCGTAAGTTTGGCAGACCTGGGGGAGGGCTGCCGAGCCCAAAGCGTCCTGATTCGTCAGGGCGCTTTTTATTTTTGCTTCGGTAGGTTCCAGCTTCAGCTGGGACAACTCCGTCCTTAGAAAAATGCGGGGTTTCAGCCCCGAGGGCGTCCGCTTTCGGTCACTCTGCATCTTCTGCCCCTCTCCAGCATCTATCTAAAGTGTTACGATAGTGACCGTCCGGCGGCGCGATCTCAAGTTTTGCGCTGCATAACTTTTTGGAGGAATCATGGCAAGCACAGCAATCCTGGAAGTGACTGATGCGAATTTTGATGAGGAAGTTTTGAAGTCCGAGCAACCCGTTTTGATCGATTTTTGGGCCGTGTGGTGTGGCCCCTGCAAGGCGCTCGCTCCCATCGTCGACGAGGTTGCCCAGAGCTATAGCGGCAAAGTCAAAGTCGCCAAGATGAACGTCGACCAGAATCCCGGCACTCCGGGACGTTACGGCATCCGCGGTATCCCCACGCTGCTCATTTTCAAGGGCGGCCAGGTGAAGGAACAAATCGTCGGCTATGTGCCAAAAGAGACGATTGAGAAGGCCATCGACAAGCACATGGGGTAGGAGTTTTTTTAGGCAAACAAAAACGCCCAGCCGATGCTGGGCGTTTTTCTTGTCGTGACGATGGAGGCACGGGCGTCCTCGCCCGTGCGCACGTCCGAAGATTCCTCGCCAGAGCCAAGCTTATTGAAGAAGAATAATGGTGCAAAAACATACTTTGAGTTCGTCACTCAGGTCTTTGCGAACCGCGAGAAAGAGATTGCGCGAGGAGCCACTGGGGCGGCGAAATGCGCCAATCTGCTCTCCGTTGCGCGAAATGCCGCCTGGAAGCGTCAGCGACAGTCCCCCGCCAGCGACGTAAAAAGTTTCTCCAGCATGGACGAAACGGTAGCGCTTGGCGGGGAAAATCTTTTCGCGCCAGACCTCGGCAATGACATGAGTTTCGTCCCGAATGACGATGGAGCGGTTCGATCTGCCCCCAACTTTTCCCGCATAGACGGAGCCTCCGAACGGCGCACCCTGGATGTAAAGATTAGCCTGCTTGTCGCCGTATTCCAGCGTGCCGCTTCTTCTGCCGGTTCCGGTGTAACGCCCCAGTTCGCGGCCCGAGTCGTCCTGGATGCGGTATTCCGCCTGGGTCATGTTCGGAGTTGGAATGATCTGGTAGAGAGAAAAATTCTTGGCGGCAAACTGTTCGAGTTTACTGGCTTTCCATGCATCGCCGACGGTGAGTTCTGCTGTGGTTCTCTCAGTCTTCGGCTGCATGACCAGCGCCCAGAACAGGATTCCGCCGAAGAGAAGGACGACGACTGCGATGAGGGCCGATAGGATGAGCATATTCTGGCAGAGCCTAGGCGTCCGTGTGAAAGTCAAAGTTCAAAATCCAGCGCCTGAAGGCGTTTTAATTACAACGCACTTACGGCACAGCTGAAGCGGTGCCCTGATACGAATCTTACTTGCGCCACGGGCTGCTACGCGTACTTCCTTAACACGCCAATCACCCGTCCCTGCAACTGCACCGCCACCGCGGGCACAATAATCGGCTTCATCGCTGCATTCGAGGGCTGCAGACGAATCTTGTCGCCTTCTTTGTAGAAGCGCTTCAAGGTGCTGTCCGACCCATCCACCAAAGCGGCGACGATGTCCCCGTTGTGTGCCGTCTTCGTTTTTTCCAGCAGCACGTAGTCACCATCCACAATGTGCTCATCCTGCATGGATTCGCCGCGCACTTGCAGAACGAAAACTTCCTTGGATCGCACAAAGTCGGCGAGCGAGATGGTCTCGGGAGTTTCCATCGCTTCAATGGGCTGGCCTGCGGCAATGCGCCCCATCAGCGGCAAACGCAGCTCGGTGCTCGTAGCCATGCCCCCGCCCATGCCCATCGACTGCCTCAGCTTGCCCTTCACCGGCAGCAAATCAATCGACCGGCTGCGATTGTAGCCGCGCGTGAGCAAGCCCTTGGTTTCCAAATTCGAAATATGCTTGTGCACCGTCGCCAGGGAATTCAGCCCCATGCCGTCGCCAATTTCCTCAAACGAAGGCGAGTACCCTTTGTCCTGCACGAAGCGCGCGATGTAGTCGTAAACCTGCCGTTGCCGCCGTGTAATAGCCATAGCTGATTGTTAGCGAATAAAAGGCGAAATGTCAAGAGGTAGGTCGCTGAGCGGTCAACACCGACAGCCCAAGTCTTTGTCCGAGGCTATTTAACGGTGTCCGTATAATATAAAGTTATGCTGACTCGAATCTACATCGACAACTTTCTTTGCTTCGTCAATTTCGAGTACAGGCCCGACCGGAAACAGTTGTTGCTCGGAGCGAATGGCAGTGGTAAGTCGTCCGTGCTCAGTACATTTCGCAATCTTAAGCGATTTGTTAAGGGCGACGAGAATCCGTTCACGCAGTCTACGCGTACTCGTTGGCAAGAGAATTTTCTCCAGGTTTTCGAAATCGAAGCTCTTTTGGACAATCAGAAATTTGAGTACCGTGTTGAAATTCGGTTTGCTTCGGAAACCAAACAACCTTCCGTGAGTCTGGAACGACTGAGAGTTGCTGGCGCACCTGTATTTGAATTGGCGAATGGAGAAATTCGCTTTTTCCCAAATCACAGTAAAACTGAGCCTATTCCGCTGGAGACCACTCGATCCGCGTTGCATCTAGCGCAATTGAGCAACTCGCACGTCCGCCGTTTCGTGGAATGGATGGAATCGATTCATTGTTTCAGTATCGATGCGTATCCAGGCCAGATGGAGGAGAGTGCGGATCGGGAAGACCGAGAGCCAGACGACGAACTCGAAAACTTGGCGGGGTGGTACCGTCATTTAGTGCAAGCGTACCCGAATGAGAACGTGAAATTCTTGAAATCGATGAAGGACGTGTTGACGGGATTCCAGGGTCTAAGATTTTCTTCCGGCGAAGACGGTGCGCGAACACTTCGGGTTGATTGTTCTGCTCCCGGGAAAAAGAGTGTGAACTATGCCATATCTGAACTTTCCGAAGGTCAGCGCTGCTTACTCGGTCTGTACATGATTCTGCACTTCTTGATTGCCAGGGGGCATACAGTCTTGATTGATGAGCCGGATAACTTTGTATCTTTGCGCGAAATCCAGCCCTGGCTCCTGGCGGCGGAGGAATCCGTGGAAGACCACAATGGACAGCTCATCCTCATCTCCCATCATCCAGAAATTCTGAATCAATGGGCTACCAAGCACGGATTGCGTTTCTTTCGTGAGGAGAATGGCCATGTTCGGACGGAGAAGTTTAAGTCCGATCCGGATGGAAATTTGCAGCCCTCAGAATTAATCGCACGGGGATGGGAAGGTGAGTAAACCATCGCAGGTCATCGTGGTTCTGGAAGATGAGCATCATAAAATGCTCGTGTACAGGTACCTCATGAAGTGCGGGTTGAAAGCATCTGCGGTAAGGATTGAGCCTTCTCCCTCGGGCGAGGGGAGCGCTGAAAGTTGGGTGCGGAAAAGGTTCGTCAAGGAAGTCAACGCATACCGGGTCCGCCAGGCAAAAGCTGCAACAGCTCTAATCGTGGTGATAGATGCCGATACGGGCTCGGTTCAGGATCGATGGGCGCAACTCGATCAGGAATTAAGCGATGCGGGGAAAGATACGGTTGGTTCGCGTGAGCAAATTGCCCGTTTGGTTCCGAAACGCAATATCGAGACATGGGTTCTCTGTCTGAATGAGCAGGTAGTCGACGAAGAAACCGATTACAAAAAGAGGAGGGACGACTGGAACGAGTTGATCCCCCAAGCATCGGAAAGGCTATTTCAGTGGACTCGCCCAGAGGCCGAACTGCCGAATCACTGTATTGCTTCACTGCGGAATGGTGTCGAGGAATTGAGCCGTCTGACCTTCTGAGGCTGTTTTTTCTGCCCGTCGTCCAACCCGCCTAATCTTCCAAATCACTTCCTTCCGCCCCCGTTTCCTGTATTATGGCTAACTCTGGAGTCGAAGTACGGCGGGCGGCGAAATTGCCCGAGCGGAAAGGACAATCGGTTTGATCATCGGCGTCCCGAAGGAGATTTACCCCGGCGAGCGGCGGGTGTCGCTGGTGCCGCTGGTGGTGCCCATTCTCACCAAAGCTGGCTTTGAAGTTGCCGTCGAAACCGGCGCGGGTGTCGAAGCTGGTTATCCCGACAATCTGTATACCGACAAAGGCGCGAAGATCGTTCCCACGCGCGCAGGGATTTTCCAGACCGCCGACATCATCACGCAAGTGCTTTGCTATGGCGCGAACGACCTTACCGGCAAGGCAGATATTCCGCTGTTGCAGAAGGATCAGATACTCGTGGGATTTCTGCGGCCTTTGGGGTCTTTAGAAATTGTGCAGCAGATCGCCGCGACTGGAGCGATGGCGTTTGCCGTTGAACTGATGCCGCGTACAACGCGGGCGCAAGCCATGGACGCGCTCTCCACCATGGCGTCGATCAGCGGCTACAAGGCCGTCCTCATTACCGCCGATACGCTGCCGAGAATTCTTCCCATGATGACCACCGCCGCCGGAACGGTGA
The DNA here is from genome assembly GCA_043746935.1 of Acidobacteriaceae bacterium. Taxonomy (GTDB): domain Bacteria; phylum Acidobacteriota; class Terriglobia; order Terriglobales; family Acidobacteriaceae; genus JANXUC01. Next base: position 7,937 of record JAYTQD010000487.1, read on the forward strand.
CCCCGGCGCGTGTTCTAATTCTGGGCGTCGGCGTCGCCGGTCTGCAAGCCATTGCCACGGCGCGCCGCCTGGGCGCGGTCGTGTCGGCTTACGATGTTCGTCCCGCAGTCAAAGAGCAAGTGCAGAGCCTGGGCGGGCGCTTTGTCGAACTCGCCATCGAAGCAAAAGATGCGCAGGACGCGCGCGGCTACGCTACGGCGCAAGACGAAAGCTTCTACCAGCGCCAGCGCGAGCTGCTCGGCAAAGTCGTCGCAGAAAACGATATCGTCATCACCACCGCCGTCATTCCCGGCAAGAAAGCTCCTATTCTGGTCACGGCCGACATGGTGAAGGGCATGATTCCAGGCTCCGTCATTCTTGATCTCGCCGCCGAGCGCGGTGGCAATTGCGAGCTGACCAAACCGGGCGAGACTTCCTTGCAGTACGGCGTCACCATAATTGGCCGCTACAACATTGCCGGTACAGCTCCGTACCACGCCAGCCAGCTCTACGCGCGCAACCTGACGAACTTTTTGCTTCATATAGTAAAAGACCAGAAGCTTGTACTGAATTTGGAAGACGAAATCGTTCGCGACACTTTGCTCACGCAGGGTGGGGAAGTGGCCAACGCCCGCGTACGGGAATTTTTCTCCCTGCCGGCTTTGGCTGGACAGGATAAAGCCGGGCAGGGAACGACTTAGGATTTTAGCAAGCCTGTCATCCCGACCGAAGCAGTTGTTTCGCGAAGCGAACCAACTGCGAAGTGGAGAGCCTGCCCTGAGCTTGTCGAAGGGGACCTGCTGTTGTTTTGG
>JAYTQD010000488.1:0-3268 GCA_043746935.1 Acidobacteriaceae bacterium
ATCATAGCGGAACGGAACCGCTTTCCCGAACTTCAGCTTGGCAAAATCCGGATGTTTCGGATTCAGAAGATAATTATATTCAGCGGGAATCACCGAGCTAGGCACGCGTAGTACCACCGACGCGCCAGACGCCACCCAATCATCCCCAATCGCGCGCAACTTCAACGGCGCGGGATCGGCTCGCCAGTTTCGCAGCAAATCCGCGGCAGCCACGACAGTGACCATTGCCTCGTCTAAGATCACTTCTAAAAAAACGTACTTCTCCAGCAGGTCGGAATTCTCCAGATGAACCAGCATCTCCAGCACGGCGAGTGACTGCGAACCCGCCGTGTACACCATTGGGACGCCCGGCGAATTCCAGCGCCCACCATAGAGGCGGGCACCTTCTCCATCAAACGCATTCCTGGGTGGCTTCTTTTGCTTGACGATCCGCCAAACCGTCAAACTCAAGACGGTTCACTCAAGAAACGACTCCGTGTTCCAGCCGTCCAATCAGATTTTCCACCTCACGCGCCCCAACTTCAGTCCGCGCATAAGCCAGCGGCGTCTTCCCTTCCAGCGCCTTCCGAGGCGCCGTCAGCCAGCGCAGCGCCGCAGCGTTGTCACCCTCGAATAGCTCGACCGCCTGTTCAAACACTGTAGAAAACCTGAGCAGCCGTTCCGATTCATCGGACGTAAACTTCCCCGCCGCCTTGCGCCGAGCCAAAGTCCGCTCAGGAATCCCGACCAACCCAGCCAATGCCGGACTCGGCAATCCGCTGCGAGATTCGAGCGTATGCAGCGTCTTGAAGGAAAACCCGCGCTCCACCTGCTCAATGAGTTCCGACGCACTCGCCGCTGCCAAACCCAGGCTTGCGCCGCGCTGCCCCCTTCGGCGCAAATCCACCTCGGGTGCGGAAACATCAACCGGTACAAAGCCTGTCTGTCCCATATCTCCCCCAACCACAACTCAAGCCTACACCTCTTCCGCCATGCTGTCAATAATATCATGCCAGATGGCAAGCACACCTTATAGACATACCAATTCTTACTGGTTGTGCTTGCACCCTGGCCTGCGCTAGGCTGGATTTGCTCCGGCAAGTCTCCCGTCTTCCTGGCCTCTCTAGGCCGAAACCTGGCGGAATGCTGCGTTTGATGTGCAACATGGCGGGGCTGAGGAAAAGTGGCCACAATCTGTGGTGTTTGCTGCTTGACCCAACGTCCCCTCCACCGTTACATTGAATTCACGTTTTCCCTCCCAGCCGAGGCCTAGCATAGTTACGCACCACTGCTTCGGCAGACAGGCATCTGACTGGTAACGGCCAGGCTCCCCAGCCGCCGCTGCCTGGATTTGCCTGAGAATCTAAGGAGCCCAAGTTGCTCAAACTGAAGAAGCTACAAATCCTCGGATTCAAGTCCTTCTGCGACCGCACTGAACTCAAGTTCCACGGCGACGGCCTTGCTGCCATTGTCGGACCGAACGGCTGCGGAAAGTCCAACATCTCCGACGCTATCGCCTGGGTTTTGGGTGAGCAGTCGGCGAAGACGTTGCGCGGGGCGCGCATGGAAGACGTCATCTTTGCCGGCACGCGCGAGCGCAAAGCTCTGGGCATGGCGGAAGTGTCGCTGACCCTGATCGACCCCGATATCTACGATGGCCCAGCGTTAAGTACGGAACCGGAAATTGAGATCGAGAACGAGCTTGCAAACGATTGGGATGAAGCGGCGGAGCGCGAGCAAGCTCACGAGGAAGCCGAGCAAGCTGCCGATGACTTACAGCCCGGGAAAGTATTGAACCCTACCGAGTTGAACCCTAGCGATGAAATGGAAGTTGCTGGTGCGCACAATGATGCCCAGGTTGCCGTAGCTGAACACGAGCCGGAAACGCGCGTTGCCGAAGCCAAAGGCCTTGCGCCACTTGTTGTACTGAAGATTCGCCGCCGTAAGCTCAAACCGCAGACGTTTCATGCCGGTGAAATCGCCGTCACACGCCGCCTATTCCGCAGCGGCGACAGCGAATATTTGCTGAATGGCAAGACCTGCCGCCTGCGTGACATCCAAGAGTTGTTTATGGGCACGGGTCTCGGGCCGGAATCCTACGCGCTTATCGAGCAGGGCCGCATCGGACAGATTCTCAGCAGCCGTCCACATGATCGCCGCGCGATTATTGAAGAAGCCGCGGGCATCACGGGATTTAAGACCAAGAAGCGCCTCTCCGAAGCGCGCCTCGAGGAATCCAAGCTCAACCTCGCCCGCATCAACGACATTTTCGAAGAAGTCACGCGGCAGATGAATTCGCTCAAGCGCCAAGCAGCCAAGGCCGAGCGCTACGGCAAGCTGCGCGATGAAATGCGCATCAAATTGCGCGTGGTGCTAGCCAGCAAGTTCGCTCTGATCGAACATGAAAGTCGCGAACTCCAAGCGCAGATGACTACCCTCGCCGAGGAAATGCGCGCCGGAACGGAAGCGCTGCACGGCATGGAGACCGAGCAAACCGAGCGCACGCAACGCGGCTACGCTCTGGAAGACGACGCCCGCCAAAGCCGCGACCGCCTAGCCTCGATTTCGATGGAAATGGACCGCGCCCAGGCCCGCCAGCGCACCAACGAAGAGCGCTGCGTCGAACTCGTCGCCCGTGCCGCTGCTGCCGCCACGGAACTTGCCGAAGCCGACTACCGCTTCGCCGCACTCGCCGCCGAACGTGATTCCAACCGCCAGATTCTTGAGTCTGCATCCGGCGAACTGGAAGTTGCACAACAGGAACACGGTGACAGCCGGAATGCCGCTATGTTGGCTGTAGCGGAAGTCGCTGCTCTCGAGCAACGCCGCGAAGAGTGCCGCGTCGCCATGCTGGAAGCGGCTTCGGCCATCTCCAACCTACGCAATCAGACGACGCAAGCCGAAGAGCGCATCGCCGCGCTGGACCGCGAAAGCACGCGCATTCTGTCGGAAATGACGACCTCGAATTCGCAGCTCACCACATTCGGCGGGCAGCGTGGGCAAACGTCTCTCACCTTCGAGTCGGTCACGCAAAAGGTCCAGGGCCTCACCCACGAAATCAGCCAGGTGCGCCTGCTGCTGGAACAGAAGCGCTCCGCCGAAACCAGCTCGAAAGCCCGTCTCGATTCCCTGCGCGCCGAATACGCCACCGCTCTCGGCCGCAAGGGTTCGCTGGAAGCGTTGATCGCTGAACATGGTTACTCGACCGAATCGGTCCGCAATCTGTTCCAATCAGGTGCCATGCAGGGCAATCACGCTCCCGCCGGAGTGCTCGCAGACTTCCTCGAAG
>JAYTQD010000489.1:0-1144 GCA_043746935.1 Acidobacteriaceae bacterium
GCGATCAAAAAAAAGAAAAACGCACTAAGCAAGACAATGAAGATATAGAGATTGTCGATATCGCGCGCGACCGTGGAGGCCTCTATGGGTAAAGTCAGATCACGGAACCATTTCATTTTACAGTCACCAGATTGTCCGGGACGCGGCGGTTACGTTCGCCTCGCCATAGACCGAAGAGTATTGCACCAAAAATTAAAATTGTCAGGATTCCCCCGCCCCGCATCACATTGCGGGCAAACAGCACGTAGGAACGGGCTGCCGGGTCGTAGTGAAAACAGAACAGCAGCACTTTATCTATGGTAATGCCGAGTTTCGATTCCGAGGCTTCCGTCAGTGCCAACCGGACGTCGCGGGCTTTGAAGCGAATGCCGTACAGATACCGCGAAACTTTGCCTTCCGGAGTCAAGAAGGTGATCGCAGCGGCGTGGGCAAACTGCTGCGACCTTTCATCCCAGCGGTACTGAAATCCCACTTGGCCGGCCAGTTTTTTCACGTTACCTTTATAGTCGGTAAGGAAGTGCCAACCGGGCGCGCGCTTGCCGTAACTTTCCAGATACATCTGTTTCTTACGGACCGCCAGGTCGAACGATTCGCTGGGATCGATACTGACAGTGACGATTTCAAATTCCTCGCCTGGGGTCCAGGGGATCTCCCGCAGCACCTGCGTCTGCCCGTTCAGCACAAGATTGCAGAGCATCGGGCAGGCGTAATAGACCAGGTTCAACAGAACAGGCTTGTCCTTATGGAAGAAGTTCCGCAGCGGAACCTGATAGCCCCGTTCATCGGTGAACTGCAGGTCCAGATCGATCTGGCGCCCGAGCCTTTCCTCGATACCGATCCCCTCGAGTTGAGGGGGCAAGCTTGGCTCAGCGGAAAGGGCAAAGACAGCCAACAGCCCAATCCCCAGAGCGTTACTTAGCTGGCGGAGGTGTTGCATGCGTTGTGGAAGCTCCCTGTGGCTTTGCGGCACCCGTTGCGCCGGTCGTTACAGCGGGCGCCGCTGCCCCGCCTGCCGCCAACTGCTCCGGCGTTTTCACCGCGTACGGCTTGGACGAGTAGGTCAGGCGATTTTCGGCCGATTCCTTCGCCAATAAATCCATCGCGCGGTCGATGGTGAGACGTACCGTTCCCTGCGCGCGATCCA
>JAYTQD010000490.1:0-1143 GCA_043746935.1 Acidobacteriaceae bacterium
GGCGGGCTGTGGTTTAGCGCTTGGAGAGTCTTCTGTTGGGCGCCTCGCACGTCACTGCGTCGGAAGCCGCGCGAGGCCCAAGACCATTGGCCTTGCTAGCCCTCAGCGCCATGAAGGCCGGTGAGTTTTGAAATCGGATTGGCTCCGTTGCCTAACCAGCGGCTCGAAGGGACGCCTCCGTGCTGCGCACTCCGGCGCCCCTCACTGGCGATGTTAGGCGTCACTCGCGGGGGTACCCCGCCCGACGAAAAGCGATATGCTTTCGGACAGGGGTGACAAATCGAATGCTTTGGGAGGTGTGCTGTGAGAAGGACCTGCGCTTTATTGGCATTAATCAGTTTAACCACCGGATGCGCATTCACATCGCACCAGGTTAATTTGAACGTAACTCAACCCGCAATTGCCCCCGCTGAAGTCGCGACGGCAACTACCCTGCGGCTTAGGGTCGTCGACGAAAGGGACCAGTCAGATCTTGGCCACCGCGGGGCTGGCATCGCGGCGGCAAAGGTTACGGCCGAAGGCGTAATCAATACTTTCACCGCAGCGGTGGAAGACGGATTCCGTAAAAAGGGTTACACACTCACCACTGACCCAACGAAAGCGAACGCTGAGCTCGTAGTCTCACTTCGTGCGCTAAAGTTTGACGAGTCTGCGGGATTCTTTACGGTGGGAGCCGAAGCGGATGCCGCAATCTTAGCTGAGGCACGACGAGGAACCGAAGACTATCGGAACCAGTATCGCGCATCCGATGAAGACCGCCAGTTCGCTATCTCCTTTGGCGGCGGTATCGATGAGCAAATCAATCTGGTTCTCAATAAAACCCTCGCGCAGTTGTTCAACGACCGAAACCTGGACGACTTTCTAACACGAAAATAGACACGAAGCGCAGCTTCCCCGTGACGCCTAACCAGCCAATCGAGCGGACGCCTCCGTGCTGCGCACTCCGGTGCCGCTCATTGGCAACGTTGGGCGTCAGCTTCAAAGGCCCGTTAGCGGATTGCCTCGCAAGCGATTAGAAATTGGCCGGTGGTCTGGCTAGGAAAGGAAATGTGCTTCGCTATTTGTTTCATGGGCGCCAAACTTAGGTGCCGAGAAAGCGCCTTCTAGAAAGTGTTCCGTGCAACTCCGGCGCATTGCGACAAA
>JAYTQD010000491.1:0-8692 GCA_043746935.1 Acidobacteriaceae bacterium
TCTTACACGTCGAATCGAGGACCATTATTTCAGCAGAAACAATGAATTTGATCGGTACCGCTTATTGGATCGACGACGCGGTCCGGAGTCTGCCAATCACGTCGGCAATCGCATGAGCCAGGGGCCCATCCGCCGAGCAGCCGCTGGCGCAACGATGGCCGCCGCCTCCAAACATGCCCGCGACCACAGTCACATCCACTCGCCCTTTGCTGCGCAGGCTGATGCGGAAACGCCCATCAACCATCTCTCGAAAAAACGCCGCCACTTCCACGCCCTGAATCGCCAGCGCGTAGTTCACCAGGCCTTCGCAGTCTTCTTCCAGCGCGCCCACGCGTTCCATCTGGTCGCGCGTCACCCAGATCCAGGCCAAGTCCCCCTCGCGGTGAAGATTGGAAAGAGCAGCGCCCAGCAAGCGCATCTTCGCCGTCGAGTGCGAAAAATAAAGATTCTGTGCCACATGCGACGGGACCGCGCCCGCCAGCACCAACTCCCGCGCCAACGCAAATGTGTGTTCGTTCGTTCCCTCGAACATGAACGATCCCGTATCCGCCACCAGGCCCGTGTACAAACACGTAGCCATTTCCGGCGTGATGGGCGCGCCGCACTCGCGGGCCAGCCGGTAGACCAGCTCCGCCGTAGCGCATGCTTGCGGATCAATCCAGTTGACATGAGCAAACGGCCGCCCACCGATGTGGTGGTCGATGTTGATGAGAAACTTTCCTTCCAGGCCTTGCAGTCGGGTGCGCTGCAAGCTGTCGCACTCCAGAAGAATCGCGGCATCGTAACTGCCATCCACCACGCCGGCATGGATGATGGCATCGGCAAACGGCAGCTTGCGGTAGTTGCGCGGCACCGGGTCATGCAACACGACTTCGGCTTGCTTGCCCAGCGCGCGCAGTATCTGCTGCGCCGCCAAAGCCGAGCCCACGCCGTCGCCATCGGGGCGTGCGTGCGAGGTCAGCACGAAACGGCTGTGCCGCTCGATCTGGCTCCGAATTTCTTCTACCGCGCTAGCCTGCACTCGTATTCCTTCGGGTGCCCGTCCTTGTCGCGTTCTTCAGCGACAGAGCCTGCCCTGAGCGAAGTCGAAGGGGCGGGGCTTTGGGGTCAGGCACTAAGCGCCTGACCTTTCAGCACTAGCTTTCTTGGCGCTACGTTTCTTGTTCCGGTCCAGCAACTCGTCCACCCGTGCTTCGTACGCATGGGATTTATCAATCTGGAAATGCAACTCCGGGCACCGCCGCAGGTGCAAACGCTCAATCAACTCATGCCGAATATATCCAACGGCGGCCAGCAAACCCTCACGCGTCTCATCCGCGTCTTGCTCACTGCCTTCCACGGCAATCATCACCCGCGCCGACCGCCCATCATCCGCCAGATGCATCTCAGTCACATTGGCCAACCCAATGCGTGGGTCCGCCAGCTCACCTTCGATGATGGTCTCAATCTCCTCGCGCAGGAGTTCGGCCATGCGTTCGCGATGATACTTTTGTGCGCGGTTTTCCACGGTCTTTAGAACTCCAGATAAAACTCTATAGGCTACCAGAAAGATGGGTAACCCACAGGATTGGTTGTAGCGGAAATTCTTCTTAGGTCAATTCCCCCAAGCCTTGTCATCCCGACCGGAGCAGTTGCTGCAAGCAACTGCGCAGTGGAGGGACCTGCTCTTGCTCTAAGAACTCCGGACTCTCAGAAGGAAACAAATGGAGGCACGGGCGTCCTCGCCCGTACGGGGCTACAAAAATTCCAGGTACGAATCCACAATCTCGGCCCCATGATTATTCGCAATCCGCGTCGCCTGACGCTCCACGTTCTTCATCAGGCCGTCCAGATAATCGCGCGAACTAGAGATGCTGACCACACCAATGCTGGCCTGATTCCAAAGCGTCCCCGGTTCCAGCTCTGCTACCGAGACGTTAAAGCTATTCCGTAGCCGGTCCTTCAGACTGCGCACCACCTGCCGCCGGTCTTTCAAAGATTGCGCCGCTTCAATGCGCAGTTCGAGGGTGAGGAAAGCAATCAAGGAAACGTTTTGTTTCGACGCGATCTCTAAAGGGTTTGTCATCCTGAGCGGAATTTGTCGCGCCAAGCGCGGCAAATGGAGTCGAAGGACCCCCAGACTCTCGACCCAACGTCGCTCTCTCCAGCTTTCTCACCGCGCACTATCCCGTTTGAGAAAGCTCTTCTAGCCCACAAAAACTTGTTATCCCGGCCAACGGGAGAGATCTGCAGTTAAAGCTCTTCGTGGGGACGGTGGCCCCCGGCCGTCCAGGAGCACAGCTCCGCGCTTTTGCACTCGGTTCAGAATCCAGACCAACGGAACAATCAGCAGTGACTCCAACCAACTCCGGCCATCTCCTCCCGCCAGAAGCTTTTGGGCGGCGCAGCGCTTCAGCGCTGCAATCACCACCCCGGAAAAGACCGGCTTTAGCCGCTGAGGTAAGGGTTAGAACACACAAAAAGCTTTCCTCTACGCAATCACCTCGGCCGCAATCACTTCCGTCGAGAAGAACTCGATCGCATCGCCAACCTTGATGTCCCCATAGCCCGCAATGCTAATACCGCACTCGTTGCCGTTGCGGACTTCGCTGGCATCATCCTTGAAGCGCTTGAGCGACCCGACCTTGCCCTTGAATATCTGCGCCCCATTCCGCATCAGCCGCACTTCGGCATCGCGCCGCACCAAGCCATCCTGCACGAAGCACCCTGCGATAGTCCCCGCCTTCGGCACCTTGAAGACGTTGCGGACTTCGGCCTTGCCCAAGTAGGTTTCCTTGAACGTCGGCTCCAGCAGTCCGCTCATGGCGCGCTTGATCTCATCCTGCAATTCGTAAATGATCGAGTGCAGGCGGATGTCCACTTTTTCCTGAACCGCCAGCTCTTGCGCTTTGCGCTCCGGTTTTACGTTGAAGCCGATAATGATGGCATTCGACGCCGACGCCAGAAGAACGTCCGTCTCCGTGATCGCGCCGACACCGCCGTGAATCAGCTTCAGGCGTACTTTGTCGGTGGCGATCTTCGACAGCATGTCCTTCAACACTTCCACCGAACCCTGCATGTCGCCCTTCAGGATGACGGCCAGTTCCTTCAGGCTTGCCGACCTGATCTGGTCCGCCAGGCCTTCCAGCGAAACGCGGGAACTCTGCGCCAAAGTCAGCTCGCGCGCGCGCTGCTCGCGATATTCGGAAATGGAACGAGCTTTGTCGCGATCCGCCACCACCACGAACTGGTCTCCCGCTTGCGGCAGACTCTCAAGACCGATAATCTCCACCGGCGTCGAAGGCCCGGCCAAATCCAACTGGCGTCCCCGGTCGTCATACATCGCCCGGACTTTCCCAAACACATTGCCCACCACAAAATTATCGGCGGCGCGCAGCGTTCCGTTCTGCACCAGCACGGTGGCCACCGGCCCGCGACCGCGGTCCAGTTTCGCTTCCAGAACTACACCGCTCGCCGGACGCGTGGGAACCGCTTTCAATTCCCGCAGATCGGCCGTCAAGCAAATCAATTCCATCATCAAGTTCAGGTTCGTTTTCTTCTTCGCCGAAACATCCACAAATACGGTCGAGCCGCCCCAGTCTTCCGGCATCAACCCGCGATCCGCGAGCTGCTTCTTCACCCGGTCCGGCATGGCATCCGGCTTGTCCACCTTGTTCACGGCAACGATGATCGGCACTTCCGCCGCGTGGGCGTGATCAATCGCTTCCAGCGTCTGCGGCATCACACCGTCATCCGCCGCCACCACCAGCACCACAATATCCGTAACCTTAGCCCCCCGCGCGCGCATGCGGGTAAACGCTTGGTGGCCCGGCGTGTCGAGGAAGACGATCTCGCGGCCAAACGCGGGTGAATTTTCGTCCACAATCTTCACCTTGTAAGCGCCAATGTGCTGCGTGATCCCGCCTGCCTCACCGTCGGCGACATTGGTGGCGCGAATCGCATCCAGCAACGTCGTCTTACCGTGATCGACGTGACCCATGATCGTGACCACCGGCGGCCGGGTAATTTCACCCACCGTCGACTCCGTGGTCTCCTGGTCCGCTTCCATTTCCTTGGCGGCCTGGTCTTCGTAGCTGATCACGTTGGTGTCAGCGCCAAAGAAGCGCGCCATTTCGGACGCTAAATCGGCGTCCAGCGTTTGGTTGATCGTGGCAAACACGCCTTTGGCGAGCAGGCCCGCGATCAAATCTTTCGCGCGAATCTCCAGCTTTTCGGCCAGATCCTTCACGCTGGTGCCTTCGGTGATGGTGATGCTCCGCGTGATGGGTAGCGGCTCCGTCGGCAGCGTGAACCGCGGCGGCGGAGTGTAGCCCTTCATGGGCCCTTCTTGCACCTTCGGTATGTAACGCTGCCCTGGACGCCGCGGCGGCGCTGGACGCCCACCCGGACGGTTTCCTGGAGGCGCTGCGCCTCCGGGCGCGGGTCCGGCAGCACCCATGCCTGGACGCATTCCCGGCGGGCGCGTGCCTACTGGTGCCGTGCGCGTCGGATGCATCGGGCGGCGCTCGCCTGGCTTCAGCGGAGGCCGCATACCGCCCGGCCCTGTGGCGGCGGGACGGCGTTGGAAAATTGGTTGCCCGGGCACAGGACGTCCCGGAGCGGGACGTGGGGCGCCGACGGCAGGCGCGGCCGCCATCGGCGGCGGTGCGGGTGCTTTGTAAACCGGGCGCGGCCCGGTCTGCGGCATGATGGTGCGCGGCGGTGCGGGTGCCACCAGTCTGGGCGCTGCTGGCGCGGCGGCTACTGGTTCGACCGGAGCTGCTGTTGGCACGGTAGGCGCGGCAGATGCTTGCAGATTGGCTGTAAGCGGAACTTCCACCGGTTTCGGCGGCGGCGCGGCCACTTTCGGCGGCGCTGGCGCTGGCACGGTAAAGGTCGGACGCGTTCCCGGAGCTTGCGGCGTGATCATCCGCGGCGGAGGTGGTGCTGGCGCTACGGGGGGACGAGGGGCGGTAGCCGTCGATGCCGGAGCTTTCGCCACCGGCTTGAGTTCCACTGGAGGAACAGGCGGCTTGGCCACGGGCGGCGCCGCGATCGGAGCTTGTTTTTGGTTGAGAGCCTTCAGTACATCGCCGGGACGGGAAATGTTGGAGAGGTCGATCTTCGTCTTGATCCCATCGCTCTCGCCACGGGGAGCGGCCTTGGAACCCGCCCCGTTACCCTCGCCCTGCTTGCGGAAATGGGTGCGCACTTTTTCCGCTTCGTCGGCTTCGAGCGAACTGGAATGAGTCTTCTTGGTGGTAACGCCGGACGCGCCCAGGGCATCCAGGATCGCCTTGCTCTTAACTTCCAGTTCTCTTGCCAGATCGTTGATTCGAATCTTGCTCATCCGCCTCTACATTCCTCGTGAACCCGTTAAGTGCTCATCGCAACCCCACGGCTTTCCAAATTTCTGAATTTGTTCCAAAACCGCATACAGCTACGCCTTGTTTCCAGAATTATCGTTTCCGGAATCTTCTTCCGGCTCGGCTTCATGGTGCCCTTCCAACGCAAGCTCGTCGGAGGGCGTCTCTGCCTGCGCCGCTAAATCCACAACAGGAGACGATTCCACGTCCTCTGCCGCGGGTGCGGGCTCAGTCCCGTGCACCAACTCGGCAGCCTCGGTCGGCCCAGTTTCGATGAGCTCCGCTTCAGTTGTACCTTCCGCCGCAGCTTCGACAGAAACCTCGCCCGCATACTCTTCCGGCACAGCCGCTGCCGCCGCCGCTGCTTCCGCAGCGTCCAAAGTGGCGAAGTAATTATTGACCGCCAAACTGATTTTTTCCACCGTTTTGGGGCCAATGCCTTCAATAGCTTCCAACTGCTCCGGCGTCATATCCGCCAGCGCTTCCACGGTGCTCACGCCCGCGGCATTCAGTTTCTCGACCAACCCTTCGCCTAGACCTTCCACCTTGTCCAGCGATGTGGTGGTCTGCGTGCCAAAAGCGGACATCGCCTGCTCGACTTCCTGGCGCTTTTCTTCCTCGCTCTTGATATCGATCTTCCAGCCCAGAAGCTTAGCCGCGAGACGAACGTTCTGCCCCTTCTTGCCGATGGCCAGCGAGAGCTGACTGTCGTCGACGACGACTTCCAGATGCTTCCCAGCCGAGTCGACGACGGTAACCCGGCTGACCTTCGCCGGCTGCAAAGCCTTCTCCGCGAACGTCACCGAGTCTTCGTGCCACTCGATGATGTCGATCTTCTCGCCGCGCAGTTCGCGAATAATCGACTGCACGCGCATGCCCTTCATGCCTACGCACGCGCCCACCGCATCCACGTCCTTGTCTTTCGACAGCACCGCGATCTTCGTCCGCTCTCCAGCCTCGCGCGCAATGGCGCGGATCACCACCGTACCGTCGTAAATTTCGGGAACTTCCGTCTGGAACAGATGCTGCACCAGCTCCGGCGCCGCCCGCGAAACCACAACCTGCGGCCCCTTAGACGCCTTCTCCACCCTTACAATAATCACGCGAACACGTTCGCCCACGGCAAACGACTCCAGACGCGACTGCTCTTTCCGAGGCATCTTGGACTCGCCCTTGCCCATGTCGAAAATCACATCCGGGCCTTCCACGCGCTTCACCGTGGCATTCACCACTTCGCCCACACGGGAAATATATTCATTGTAGACGGTGTCGCGTTCCGCTTCTCGAACTTTCTGGAAAATTACCTGCTTGGCCAGCTGCGCGGCAATGCGTCCGAGAATTCCCTCGGTAACCTTCGGAATATGCAGCTCTCCGCCCACTTCCACACCTGGAGTCAGCTTGCGCGCGTCTTCCACGGCGATTTGCAGATTCGGATCCTCGACCTGATCCCGGCTCTCCACCACCATCTTCACGGCAAACGCATTGATCTTGCCTGTGTCTTTATCTAAAAGCGCGCGCAGGTTCTCCTGCGACTTGTAGTATTTGCGCGTGGCCGCGACAATCGCGTCTTCCACGGCGCTGACCACAATTTGCGGATCAATGCCTTTTTCCTTGCTGATGGCGTCAATCGTGTTGTAGAGCTCGCTGGCCATGACTGCTTTCCAAAATAAGAATGAATCCTAATTAAATTTCCGGAACCAAATTCGCCTTCTCCACGTTCACCAGCGCAATTTCCACCGTCGCGCCAACCGGTTCAGCCTTGCTCTTCTTCACCCGGCCAAGATCAGCCGTATTCACCGTCAACCGCCCGCCGGCAAAACTCACCAGCCGCCCTTCAAAATGACGATTGCCGCCCACCGGCTCAAACGTCATCAACTTCACCAGCCGCCCCGTAAAGCGCTCGTAATCCGCAGCCTTATAAAGCTTTCGATCCATCCCGGGCGAAGAAACTTCCAGCGTGTACGTGTTGCCCGGCACCACGTCTTCCACGTCCAAAATGGTACTGACTTCCCGACTCACATCCGCGCAGTGTTCATGCGTGACTTTGCCGCCTGGATTGTCCAGAAATATCCGCAGCGTTCGGCTCTTGCCGCCGCCACGATACTCCACTTCCAACACTTCCAGCCCGTGGCCCGCCGCCACGCGCTCGGCGATTCCGCGCACCGTCTCTAGATCTAAAGCCATGAAAAATAATGGGTTTATCGCGAAGTCTGCTGAGGCAAACAAAAATGTGGGCTTGCGCCCACTGGTGTGTTTCGCCAAATGCCAGAACTACACAACAGCTCCAGCTACAAATATACGCCGGGGTTGGGGAAAAGACAAACCGCCGTGGAACACCTGCGTCTCGAACCCCAACTTCAGAAGCGCCTGAAAATGATGCGATTTTCGACACGGTGAAGCGATTATTGGTTCCCCAGGGTTACACGTAGACGACGAGTGAAGCGGGTCATCTTGCAAATGAAATTGGGCCGGACGTATGACGGGTTCGATAAAGCCCCGGGTTGACGCCTTCAACCTCACCTCAGCGGCTAAAGCCCCGATTCATTTTGCCCGTAACGCTGGCCTGAGGCCAGCTCTACCGGACCTGGCCTAACGTGGCATCGCACCATTGTAAAGATTCTCACTCCTTGTAAAGGTTCTCACTTCTTCCACCGCGGAGCTGCGCTCCTGGACGGCCGGGGGCGGACGTCCCCACGTAAAGCTTTAACTAGCAAATCCCCTTCAGCAAGCTCAGGGCAGGCTTCTGAAGCGGTGCCCTGATACGGATCTGGGCAGAAAGAAGCTGGCGAGATGGAGGTCCTTGAAGTGTGAGGGGATCCTGCTGCGGCCAAACTTCTCCACGCAAGCCAAAAGAAGGCTTGCATGGGACACCCGGTGGTCAGAAAGCTTGCAGAAGTCGAATTCCTTATATGATGAAGAGCTTCAATTCCTGGAGGATTCACCGATGATGGTTGGGAGTGCGTCAACGATTCTGCGAAAGGTGTGGGCGCTGGCGCTGGCGGGTTTCCTGTTGAGTGCGGCTTGCTGGGCCGAAGATGCGGCGGTCAAACCCATCCCCACTGTTGTTTTCATGACGGACTTTGGCGTTGTGGACGATTCCGTGGCTCTGTGCAAGGGCGTGATGTATTCCGTGGCACCGGAGTTGCGGATTGTCGATCTGACTCACCAAGTCGCGGCGTTCTCGATTCTTGATGGCGCGCGTTTTCTGTCTGGGGCTAGCCCGTACTTCCCGGCGGGAACGGTTTTCGTGACGGTCGTGGACCCCGGCGTTGGCAGCGCGCGCAAAGCTGTCGTCGTGAAATCGAAGCGGGGGCAGTATTTTGTTTTGCCCGACAACGGACTGATGA
>JAYTQD010000492.1:0-1140 GCA_043746935.1 Acidobacteriaceae bacterium
GAGTATGGCGCCTACCGCGCGCGAGTCCCGATGCTGTTTCCGACGGGTGTAAAGCGCGACTAATTAATCGGATGCCACTGAAGGCGGCCGGTGCATACCGGTGTGTCCTGTGTGAGACCACAGCTTGGTGGGAGTCGAAATGGCGCTGACTAAATTGGAGAGCCAGAATCTGTTATCTAGAATTCACTATAGATTAGTATTGTAACATATTGAATTTAATGGCTCCCTGGGTTGGACTCGAACTCACGCGTAAGTAGCTGAGCGACAAGGCGGTTCTCGTTCACGCTGCAAAACTTACCCCCAGAGGTACCCCCGAAACGTTTGCGCTGGGGTGACACGAGCTGAACCGGCGTGACACGGGCCGCGGTGTTCGAGGACGTCTCGATCCTGCCCCCGGGATGGAACAAGCGTATTGATCGCAATCCCTACAAAAAACTGTGGCGCACCGCTAGGCTGCGGCTGGAGAAATGCAAGACGCTCGTCATTGTCATTGTCATTGTCGGCTATTCGCTACCAGAGACAGATCTTCTAGCTCGCGCACTCGTGTCGGAGGTAGTGAGGCTTAGGGCGGTTAGGAGACAGTACTTGCGGCAGCTACACGTCGCTGACCCTGTCCCTGGAATTCGGCAGCGCTTTGTTGATATGTTCATGCCTGCCCTTGGACCCGATGGGCAGGTGTTCCGATACGAAGATATTGCTGAGATCGCGAGCAAGTTCAAGAGTTGGCTCTAACGCCTAACCTTTTGGACAAGGGGAGTCGGCGTGCGGCGGGCTTGGCAGTTCGCAACTTCCGTTGCATGGTACAGCGACATTCACTCTTTAGCGGACGTTCGCGAGAGACCGGTTTGGGTCATGCCGTCGTCGCGGACAAATCCTCGGCCGGTAGTTTCCGAATGGCAGCAATCGGCGGCCAGCGTAGGGTGTGAGTTCTACCTGGCCATGTCAGTCGGCCATCAGCTAGGATGTCGATCGCGAGCCTCTCCAACGGTCAATTGGCGACGACGACCGGCGCGCGCTGAATGGGCGCATGCCGTAAACAGAAAGGGTCGATTCATCCCGTCGCGGCGCTCAGCTACCACGCTCGTGACAACCACAGGAACTCTACAGAGGCGCCTACTCTCGGTAGCTGCTAAAGACGTA
>JAYTQD010000493.1:0-8682 GCA_043746935.1 Acidobacteriaceae bacterium
GGTCGATGTCGGTGAAGAGTTCGCGCCAGTCGCCGTAGCGGGCTTGCGTGGTGCCGAGCGCCTGCGCCAGACCTTCGTTTTCAGCGAGGCTGCGTAGGAGGCCGGCTTTGGCGCGTGTCTTGACCATTTTCAATTCATCGCTGGTGATGTCTTCGGTCTTGAGACGCTCGATTTCGGCGTGGACGGCGTCTTCCATTTCCTTATTCGAGTGGCCCGGAAGTGGAACCGCGTAAAAGACGAAGAGGTTGGGATATTTCTGGCCGGGGAAGTCGCCGAATCCGGCAGTCTGCGCGGCAATTTTCTTATCGCGCACCAGGCTGCGGTAGAGGCGCGAGGTGCGTCCATTGGACATCAAGTCGCCGATGGCGTCGTAAACGGCGTTGTCCTTATCGCGGTAATCAGGCCGGTGGTAGCCCTCAAGGAAGAAAGGCTGCGCCTGATCGTAGAGGACGACGCGGCGCTCGGCCATTTGCGGCGGCTCGACCGTGGCCAGCTCTTCCGGCTTCGGCTTCGCAGGCAGTCGGCCGAAATACTTCTCCAGAATCGGCATGACTTCCGCAGCCTTCACATCACCCACTACCGCAACAGTCATATTCGCCGGAATATAGTATTTGTCGAAAAACCGCTGTGCGTCGGTGGCGGAGAACGATTGCAGATCGGACATGAAGCCGACGATGGGGCGATGGTAGGGATGCGCCACAAAAGCCGCGGACTCAAACTGCTCGACCAGCCGCCCAATCGGAGCGCTATCGGTCCTCATGCGGCGCTCTTCCATGACCACGTTGCGTTCTTTGTAGAATTCGCGCAGAACGGGATGAACAAATCGTTCCGATTCCAGATACGCCCACAACTCGACGCGGTTGGAGGGGAACGAGTACATGTAGCCGGTCTCGTCGTTGTTGGTGAACGCGTTCATGCCCTCGCCGCCGTTGCTTTCGACGACCTGGCCAAATTCATTGAGAACGACGTACTTGTTGGCCTCAGCCATGGCGTCGTCCCAGGCTTTTTGCAGGTCTTTGAGTTTTTGTTCGTCGCGGCCAACACGCTTTTGGCGCTCGTCGTCATAGGCGGCGTAAGCGGTCTCGACTTTTGCCAGCGCCAGCTTTTCAGCGGCAGCGTTGGTGGTGCCGATCTTGTCGGTGCCCTTAAAGGCCATGTGCTCAAACATGTGTGCCAGGCCGGATTTGCCAATGTCCTCCTGCGTGGAGCCGGTGTCCACGTGCGTGAAGAAGGAGAAGACAGGGGCCTCCGGGCGCTCGCAGATGAGGATAGTGAGGCCGTTGGGCAGCGTTTTTACCGTGACGCGCTTCTCGAAGGAAGCTAAGTCTTGGGCGGATGAAGCGGCTAGTAGCAGGAAAATGGCGCCAAAAAGTGGCAGCAAACGGGATTTCATGGAACCTCCACAGCCTTGGACGTGATGCAGGGCGGATCGTTTGAAGGTAGTGGGGGTGAAGAGGGGTTGTCAAACGGGGGGTGGGCAGACTATCAGTCCGCCTTCTGACGCATGGCCTCGAATTCCTCGAGCAGTTGCTGACATATTGAGCACCAGCTGCGCTTTTGAAGAATGACATCTGAGCATCCCATGTCTGTTGAGCAGTTCCTTCGATGCCTTCAGCGACGACGCGAAACAGTTCTTGTGCTTGTATGGGATTGAACCACGATTGCGGAACAGATTCATTCTGACTACACCACATCTCTGCAATCCGGAACATGTGGGTGATCCTGACTGGCGGGGGAGGATGCGTGAGCTGATATACGGACTTCACATCAGCGTTCTCGCGCCATAAGGCGCAAAAGAAGGCTAGAACCGCCAAGAAGAAGCACTTGAGAAGAAGTTCGTCAGCACTGGTGCCGAGCAAATCTGCCTGACCTAATTGTGCGAGTGCACTCTGCCGCCTACCTCCACGAAGAAGAAATGTCAAAACAAGATAGGCCGCATAGCTGTCCGCAGTAAGCTCTTGGGCTTGGAAATTCAAGTTCCCGCACGTTGCCTCGTGCAAAAACTCCGTCCATACCCCAATCACCCCGTTCTGGCTTTCCACACAGTGCCGATGAATATGATGAGAATATTCGTGACAAACGAGGAAATTTAACTGGATATGGAATAACAAACCCTGAAGAACATCTGGTTCCACGGTTGCAGGATCGAGGCGTAGTAATTGAGGGACAGTTGGTGATCTGCTGAGCTGTCTCGAAAGATCCCAGACCAACTCAACCAGAGGCAGGGTAACCACGATGAACGAGAATCCCTCGTGCTGGAAAGCATGGGCATTCCGTACGTTTGCTTCGAGGTAGTCGAAATGGAATGGCGGGTGTGCGACGCCGCCCGAGGCGTTCACGTTCTCTAGTCGGAGTGCCTCATTCATCGTCTCTTGAATGAGGTACAAAAATGATCGGAACGATGGCGGTTCTACTTGTTCAATGTCTAGCTTGCCTGTGTAATCCGAGAATCCAGGGCTTTTGATCCGCTGTATTCTTACCCAACGGTCGAGAAGGATTTCAGGCGGGGTCATGTTGTGAATTGTAGCGCCAGATTTAGAGATGCTACAGAATCCGCCTTTTTCGCCAATAAAACATTTAAATTCAATAGTATGGATTAATCAATATTTAACTTGATTAATGGTTATATTGCTGTAAAATGGAGTCCACGGGAAAGTGCAGGATGCCATGCCAGCCACAACAACCAAGAAGTTCACGCCCGAGATCGATGCCCAACTCTACGACGAGTTTATTGCCGTAGCCGAGCGGAATGGGCAGACGAAGCGGCATGTTCTGGAGCAGGCGCTCCGGTTCTACCTGCACAATGTGGTTCCGTCGCAGCACCTGGTTCGCACCGAGGTGATGGATGCCTTTGAGCAGTCGGTGGCGCGCAACCGGGATCTGTTGCAGCGTCTCGCCAAGTAAATGGCGGAGTACCTGACGGTGGCGGAAGTCTACCGGATGCAGCATCGGCTGATTGAGCTGTTCGGCGGGATGCACGGTGTGCGCGATATGGGCGCAGTCGAAGCGGCGGTGTTTCGTCCGCAAACGGGGTATTACGACTCCATCGAAGAAGAAGCGGCGGCGCTGATGGAGTCGCTGGGGAATAATCACGGGTTTCTGGATGGGAACAAGTGCGTCGCGTTTACGGCGGCGGATGTCTTTTTGCGGCGGAACGGGTTCTTTATCGACAGTGACGGCAAGGATGGATGTGCGTTTATTTACGGGTCAATGGACCGTGGCGAGTTTCGGTTTGCGCGGATTGTGGAGTGGATTCGAGGGAATATGAAGCCTTTAGTTTAGGCCCTCCAAACCCCGCCCTGTCGCTGACGCGACAAGGACGGGGCACCCATGTGTTCTCTATATGGAAGTTTTTCTCTCCTCCGAATTGTCATTCTGAGCGTAGCGAAGAATCCCTCGACTGCTGGCGTGGCGATACTCTTGCCAGCTTTCTTGCGAGGGTGTCGCGCGGGGAGAAAGGGTTGGACAGTCGGGCGGTGCTGAAATGGTAGGGGTCCTTCGACTCCACATTCCCGTTCGCGAGCGAACGGGAATGTTCCGCTCAGGATGACAAACTATCAGGATGACAAACTTATAGGGTGTGTCCATTCGACAAACCTAAACGAGCCAGTTCATTCTTACAGGGAGGCTCCTTTGGCGGATTCCACTCCCATCGACGTGCAAGGCCGGCGGCTGAACGTCTCCAATTTGGAGAAGGTGTTGTATCCGTCTGCCGGATTTACCAAGCGGAAAGTGATCGACTACTATGTGCGCGTGGCGCCGTTTCTGGTGCCGCATTTGGCGGGGCGGCCGTTGACGATGAAGCGGTATCCGGATGGCGTGGATGGGGAATTTTTCTATGAGAAGAATGCGCCGAAGCATCGTCCGGAGTGGGTGAAGACGGCTCCGGTGTCCAGCCGGCATAATCGGCGGACTTTGGAATATATCCTGGTGGACGATTTGCCTACGCTGGTTTGGCTGGCAAATTTGGCGTCGTTGGAGCTGCATCCGTCGCTGTCGCGGGCGGAAAACTTAAATTGCCCGACCATGATGGTGTTTGATCTCGATCCGGGGCCTCCGGCGAATGTGGTGCAGGGTGCGCAGGTGGCGTTGTGGCTGCGGGAGTTGTTTGAGCAGTTTGGGTTGCGGAACTTTCCCAAGACTTCGGGGTCGAAAGGGTTGCAGATTTATGTGCCGCTGAATACGGCAGTGACTTATGAAACAACAAAAAGCTTTGCACACGCGGTGGCGCGGTTGCTGGAGGAGCGTCACCCGGAGCTGGTGGTGTCGGAGATGAAGAAGGAAGTGCGGGGCGGGAAGGTCTTCATCGACTGGAGCCAGAACGACGAGCACAAGACGACGGTATCGGTGTATTCGCTACGGGCGCGGGAGAGGCCTACGGTTTCGACGCCGGTGACTTGGGAGGAAGTGGAAGAGGCGTCTCGCAAGAAGAAAGCGGAGAAGCTGGTATTCGAGGCGGGGCAGGTGCTCAAGCGATGCGAAAAGATGGGGGATTTGTTTGCGCCGCTGCTGACGCTGGAGCAGAAGTTGCCGAAGTTGTAAGGCCTTTGCTCGTGTGGCGCGGGCGCCCCCGCCCGCGCCACACAAACAGCGCACCTTGGAATAAACTCTCCTTAACATGGCGCAACTGTATGCAGGCACTTCGGGCTGGGCGTATGCGGGCTGGAAACCGGATTTCTATCCCGCCAAGCTAGCGCAGAAAAAGTTCTTGAACCACTACGCCACGCAGCTCAACACGGTGGAAGTGAACTTTACCTTCCGGCAACTGGTGAAGGAATCCACGCTGAACAACTGGATTGCCGATACGCCCGAGCATTTCCGCTTCGGCGTGAAAGCCCATCAGATGCTGACGCACATCAAGCGGCTGAAGGGCACGGCGGACTTTCTGCCGAGGTTTGTTTCTTCGCTGGAGCCGCTGGCGAGGGCAGGGAAGCTGGGGCCAGTGCTGTTTCAGTTGCCTCCGAACATGAAGTTCGACGCCGCGGTGCTGCGCGAGTTTCTCGCAGAGCTGCCGCGAGTGCTGAAAGTGGCGTTTGAGTTTCGTCATGCGTCTTGGTTTGTGGATGAGACTTGGAATTTTTTGAAAGAGCGCAACGTCGCTCTCTGCGTGGCCGAAAGCGAGACGCTGGCATCACCCGACGTGACCACCGCCGATTTCGCTTACTACCGCTTCCGCAAAGCCAGCTATTCCGCCGATGAACGCAAGGCAATGTTGCAAACGCTGCGCGCGCACACCAGCCAAGGACGCGACGTGTTTGCGTACTTCAAGCACGAAGAGACGCCGGAAGGCGTGCTGTACGCGCGAGACCTCTTGACCGCCGCCACGAAGTAGAACCCTCCCCGGCACTTCATTCTGCGTCCGATAACGCGTAGTCTGAAATCCGTGCCGCCTGCCATTTCCAACGAAAAGCTCCTCGCCGCTTTCACCGCCTATTTGAAAGTGGAGAAGGGCCTGGCGCGGCTTTCCGTCAGCGCCTACCTGGGCGATCTGTTGCAGTTTGCGGAGTTCCTAGAGCCCGCCAAGCGGACGCTGTTGTCCGCGCAGCGCCAAGATGTTCGCCAGTTTTTGCAGCAGTTGTTTGCCAATCAGGTGGACGGGCGCTCGGTGGCGCGGAAGCTTTCCGCGCTGCGGCATTTCTATCGCTATCTTCTGTTGGATGATTTGCTCGACCACGACCCCACGCTGAATATCGATTCGCCCAAACGCTGGAAAGTCCTGCCTAAGGCGCTTGGCCGGGAAGAGATCGAGACAGTCTTGCACGGCCCGAAAGCAACTTCCGATTCCAAAACCGCACACGCAATTGCCGAGCGCGACCGAACCATGCTGGAAGTTTTCTATGCGGGCGCGCTGCGGGTCTCCGAAATCATTGGCGTGAAAATGGAAGATTTGAAGCTCGATCTCGGCTACGTGATGGTGCGCGGCAAAGGCGATAAAGAACGCATGGTGCCGATTGGGCGCTCAGCGATGGAAGCTTTAGGGTCGTATCTAGGCAAGGCGCGGCCAGTGCTTGTGGCAGGGAAGACTTGCCCGTTCTTGTTTCCCGGACGCGGCGCGCGACAGTTAAGCCGACAGAGCGTTTGGGCGATGGTGCGTGCATCGTCGCTCGCGACCGGTCGGCGCGTGTCTCCGCACATGCTGCGGCATAGCTGCGCCACGCACATGGTGGAAAACGGCGCGGATCTGCGTACGGTGCAAACGATTCTAGGTCACGCGGATATTTCTACTACGCAGGTGTATACACACCTCGCCCTCGACCGGCTGAAGACCGTGTATACGCAGCATCATCCGCGGGCGAGGGCGCGGAAGGCGACATGAGCGGATCCGCTACAGCCCTCCGGAGAGACGTCGAGAGACCCGCAAAGGCCGCCCGTCGGTCCATTGTGGAAAAGGCCGTAGACGAATTCCTCCGTCATCTGCGCGAGCAGAATTCCTCCGTCCACACCGTCAAGGCCTACGCGCAAGATCTCGACGTGTTTTCCGATTTCGTCGGCCAAAACACGTTGAAGCAGATCGACCACATCCGCATTCGCGGGTTTCTTTCTCTTCTCTACGAACGTGGCCTGAGCAAAACGTCCGTTGCGAGAGCCCTGGCCGCCGTTCGTTCGCTCTATCGCTGGTTGGCCCGCGAAGGCGTCGTCGAGCAGAACCCTGCGGCGCTGGTGTCCACGCCCAAGCTGCCTAAAAAGTTGCCACGAGTTCCGACAGTGGAAGAAGTCAACCGCGTGCTCGACGCCAAAGCCCCAGAAACCGCAGCCTTTCCCGAGCGCGATCTTCTTCTGCTCGAACTCCTCTATGGCTGCGGCATCCGCAACTCCGAGCTGACGGGCATCAACATCGAAGACATCCGCTACTCCGAAAACGCGATCCTGATTCGCGGCAAAGGCAAGAAAGAGCGTTACGTGCCCTTCGGTGAGTCGGCGATGAATGCTCTGAATACTTACCTGCCAGCGCGCGCGAAAGTCATGGTCACTCGCAACAAAGCTCCTCGCGCGTTGCTCATCAACCTGCGCGGTGGCCGCATTACCACGCGCAGCGTAGGCCGCATCGTAAAAAGCCTTGCCGTCGCCAACGGCCTCTCCTCCGACTTCCACCCGCACACGCTGCGTCACGCTTTTGGAACGCACATGCTGGAAGAAGGCGCTGACCTGCGAGCAATCCAGGAACTATTAGGCCACGAGCGCCTCTCCACCACCCAGCGCTACACGCAACTTTCCGTGCAGCACCTGATGGCCGTCTACGACAAGACGCACCCGAAAGCCAAGTAACTAGTCCGCAGCCTTCGCCGACGGCCCCAGATCCCCGCGATACTTCCGGTTCAGCACCGTCCACATCTCGACCACCCTCGCCCGCACCGTCGCCATCATCTGTGTCGCCAGCAGTTCCGTAGGCTCACCCTCCGGCGGCGCAATCGGTTCCCCAAACGTCACGCTAAACTTCGTGATCTTCTGAAAAAATGGTTTCCCCCGCGGCCACGCATCATAGAAGCCCTCAATGGCAATCGGCACAATCGGTACCCGCAAATGCGTCGCCAGAATCGCCGCACCCTTCTTAAAACGCTTCGGCGATCCGTCCACACTGCGTTCGCCCTCGGGATAAAGAATCAAAACCTTCCCGTTGCGCAAACCAAACGCGCCAGCTTTCAGAGCTGGAACAAGATTCGCGTCGGGGTCCAAAACCACAACCCGCACCTGCCGCGCCACCCAGTGCATGATCCCCGATCCAAAGACCTCGCTGGTTCCCAGCGAAAACAGATTCTTAAAATGCTTCCACGGCAAAATTGCCGCAAGAATCGCCGGATCAATGTAGCTCTGGTGGTTCGAAGAAAGAATGAACGGGCCCTGGTCAGGAAGCTTCTCCATCCCAGTCACCTTCAACCCATTCAAAACCCGCGAAACTAAATACACAAACTTTCCCATAACGAACCACAGCGCCGTCCAAACCACCTGCGGCCGCGTCAGCGCCAGCACTTCGGGATCGGTCGGTTCTTCTTGCAGAACAGTGCTCCACCCTGCCGACTCGGTCCGCTTTCCGGCCCCAGCCGCCACGCTCGCCACCACCGCGTCCACCAACTGCCGCACCGTATAAATCTCTCCCAGCTGCGACTCGTCCACCTTCCCGCCCAGCTCCTCCTCAATGCTTACCAGCAGTTCAATCCGCTGCATGGAATCGAGACCAAGGTCCAGCTCCAGGCTCGTCTCCGGCACAATCGCCGCAACGTTTCCCTTGGAAGCCTCGCGAATAATCGGCAACACCCGTTCCACATCCGCCTGTTCCAACCACGCGGTATCTGCCGCCGAAATCTCCTGCGCCGGAGTCTTTTCCTCATCAGTGGACGCAGCGCCCGCATCCCCCCGCGCCCGCTGCTCCTTCACCCGCTTTTCCACTTCAAAGCGTTTGATTTTTTTCGTCGTGGTTCGCGGCAACTCCTCCTGCCAAATGTCGTAACTCAAAATCCGCTTCACGCTCGGCAGCTCGTGCGAAATCCCCTCCACATCCCACCGAATCGCCTCTTTCGCGTTCACAATCTTCTTTTCCTTCAGCGCCTCAAAGTTCGGCACAATCACCGCATGCAGCTGTTCCTTCGTCGGATCACCCGGGACGCCTTGCAGCGCCATCACGCAAATTTCTTTAATAAACCCCGACTTCAGGTAGTACGACTCGATTTCATCGGGATACAGATT
>JAYTQD010000494.1:0-8674 GCA_043746935.1 Acidobacteriaceae bacterium
CGGGAAGTCCTCAGAAATTTCCTGGTCCGAAACACCTTTGCGATACAACTCCGCAACATGCGCCAGAGAAATCCGTGTTCCCTGAAAAACAGGTTCGCCACCGAGAATCTCCGGAGACGACACAATCCGATTCTTGCCCCACCGGTAGGTCGCTAAATTCCTGGCGATCATCTGCTGAAAGTGCTTGCACGGAAATGACACATTCTTCTCTCCGGGACGATAGACAAGATCGGCACCCCGTAAAGACCAGCGCGCGACCGTTTGATTTCCGCTCACCAGAACTTGCGCCAGAGACTCCTTGTCCTGCTTGCTGAGAGGGAACGGAAACTCCGCCATCACTTTTACAAACAGCACATCACCCGCCGAGAACTGATGGCGGACAGCTTTCCCCACTTTTTCTCTGTGCGAGGGCGTCACGGACTTCTTTTCCAGCGCGGTGCGAATCGTCTCCGGCGAAATCTCCGCGATTGCCGCAGCTTCGGCGACAGAAAACAGTTCGGCCATGAATCCTCCCCGATGTAAATATGCTACCATAGGTGGCATAATTAATGCGAGCTTTCACGGCCTATCTTTGGCCTATCTTTGGCCTATCTCTTACCTGCTAAACTACCCGTCCAAAGCCGCCTTCAATCTTTCCCAAGTCTGATCCAGAGTCTCCGGCAGCACTCGAGTTTCCCCAACGACCGTCATGAAGTTCGAGTCAGCCACCCAGCGCGGAAGAATGTGCATGTGGATATGCCCAGCTACGCCAGCCCCTGCCGCTTTGCCAATGTTCATCCCTAAGTTGATGCCATCCGGACGATAGACCTGGCGGAGCGCCGTCTCCACTCTCCGGCATAGTTCCATCATTTCGTGGGCAGATGTAGCGGACAACTTACCCAGCTCGTCTAAGTGGGCATAGGGAATCACCATCACATGCCCGGAGTTGTACGGGTACGAGTTCATGATTACAAAGCACTCCCGGCCACGATGCAGAATCCAGTTCTTGCGGTCATCGTCCGCGTTGTTGCTACTGCCAAGAATGCCGCAAAACACGCAACCCGGTGTGGAATCAGCACTTTTAACGTACGCATAGCGCCACGGAGTCCAAAGGTAATCCATGCCGGGCAGGTTACCAGATACGCTATCTTTCCCCAACCGGGAAGCCCGAAAATTTCAGAACCGTGAATACTTTCGCCAAGCCTGGCAAGGGTTTGACACTGCTTGGAGGCGGTTGCTATAGTCGAGAGAGTTCCTTTGAGAACACGGGCTAAGCCCTGACGGTCCGGCCGCAGTTTTGTCCTAGATTCAAACTCAAGACTCACGGCAGCAACCCCTCTGGAGTAACCCGTCTTTCCCGCGCAACACGTGCGGACACCGAGAATTTCATGACCTTGTTCGACAACGAAACCAGCCATTCCAACGAAGCCACCGCCACCCTCATCGCGCCCGAGGGATCAACCGCAACCACCAGCCCGGAGCCCGAAGCAGCGCACGCTGAACCTGCTGTCGTGGCGGCCACTCCAGCTGAAGTCCCAGCTGAAGTCCCGGCTGAAGTCCCGGCTAAAGTCCCGGCTAAAGTCCAGACCAACACCTGGCCTCACGTCGAGCTTCCCGCCCACGAAGAAGCCGCCGCCGAAGACTTCGCCACCGCTCTCGAGAACTACGAAAACTCCTCCGCTGAGCCGGAAGACACCGCCGCCGACCGCTTGATCAAAGGCACGGTCGTCAAGATTACAGCCACCCACGTAGTGGTCGATTTCGGCGCCAAGTCCGAAGGCGTGGTTCCGATTGCCGAAGTGCAGGATCACACCGGCACTGTCAAGTTCAAGTCCGGCGACGAGATCCCGGTCATGGTAGATCGTAGCGTCAGCGCGGACGGGGCCATCGGCCTTTCCTACCTCAAGGCGCAGCGCCTGCACGCCTGGGACGACATTGAGAAGGCTTACAACGAGAAGAAACCGATTGCGGGCACGGTCATCGACCGCATCAAGGGCGGCGTCACCGTGGACATTAACGGCGCGCGCGCTTTTCTGCCCGGCTCGCAGGTCGATGTGCGGCCCATCCACAACCTGGACGCGCTCAAGGGACAGACCTTCGATGTCGCCATCATCAAGCTGAACAAAAAGCGCGGCAACATCGTGGTCTCGCGCAAGCAGCTTCTCGAAGAGGAAGTCAACGTCAAGCGCACGGAAACGCTGTCGCACCTGGAAGAAGGCTCGATTCTCACCGGCACCGTCAAGAACCTGACCGAATACGGCGCGTTCGTTGACCTCGGCGGTCTCGATGGCCTCTTGCACATCACCGATATGTCCTGGGGCCGTTTGACGCACCCCAAGGATTTGGTTCACGTCGGCGACCACATCCAGGTCAAGGTTCTGAAGTTCGATAAAGACAAGCCGCGCGTTTCTCTAGGCTTCAAGCAGCTCACGCCGGATCCGTGGCTGGACGCGGAACAGCGCTACCCTGTGGGAGCGCACGTCAGCGGACGTGTCATCAGCGTTACGGATTACGGTGCGTTCATCGAACTCGAGCAGGGCATTGAAGGCCTCGTTCACGTCAGCGAGATGACTTGGTCGAAGCGGATGAAGCATCCGTCGAAACTGGTCAACGTGGGCGATACGGTGGAGTGCATCATCATCAGCGTGCACCCAACCGAACGCCGCATTTCTCTGGGCATGCGCCAACTGCAGTCGAATCCCTGGGATTCCCTGCATGACAAGTATCCCGTGGGAGCCACCGTCGAAGGCCGCGTCCGCAACATGACCGACTTCGGCGTCTTCATTGAAATTGAAGAAGGTATCGACGGCCTGGTCCACGTCAGCAATCTAAGCTGGACCAAGCGCGTAAAACATCCTTCGGAACTTCTCAAGAAGGGTGACCGCGTGAAGGCCGTAATCCTGGCCATCGAGCCCGACAAACGCCGTCTCTCGCTGGGCGTGAAGCAGCTTCAGCCCGATGCCTGGGAAACCTTCTTCAACGATCACAAGATCGGCGACGTCATGCACGGCAAGGTTGTGCGCGTAGCCGCCTTCGGAGCCTTCATTGACATAGCTGAAGGGATCGAAGGCCTCTGCCACAACTCGGAAGCTGCGGACGACAAGGGCGCTGCCATCCACTTTGAACCGGGTCAAGAATACGACTTCAAGATCGTGAAGATGAATCCGGAAGAAAAGAAAATCGGCTTGAGCATCCGTGCCGTGGGCGAAGAAGCCTCGCGCGCGGAAGTGGAAGCCTACAAGCAGCCCGTTGCCGCCAGCAGCTCCGGTTCCACTATCGGGGACTTGATCTCCTGGAAGCGCGCCGGAAACGACCAGAACTAAGCTATAGTTTCAAAATCGAAAAGGCCGCCCACGTACCGGGCGGCCTTTTTTATTACTAGCAGTCGCTGCTAAAACTTGCACAGAGTGTTATCGGCTTTGACAAAGTACGGCTTAAAGTTGGAAGCCTTCGGATCCATGCATCCAACAAGATTGAGCAGCTCTACCTTTCGAAACTCAGTTGGATGGCTCTCCGCCTGGAGCGCAATGTAGCCTTCGCTCAGAAGCTCACCGGCTCTCTTCGCAAATTCCGGGCTCTTGGCTTCCCCGCCCAATTGGGGCTTGGAGTAGGTCAAAACGGCTTTGCCCTCCACATAGTGGGTAATGCGCTCAGAGCCGAACACTTCCGCGACAACTCGTACCCATTGGTCGCCATGGTAGGTCTTGGCCACCAAATGGTAGCAATGGGGCGTGAACAGCTCACCGTCGATCACGATGTTCGTCCCCGGCGTGCATACGTTACCGTTCGGACGATCATGAATACCGTCGCCGCCCAGCAGTTGCACTTCGATTGAGGTGGGGAAATCCTGATCCAGCCCCATGCTTTCCGGAGACTGCGAGTGGATCATAATGCCGTTGTTGCGATACGCCCAGTCGGCGCCGCCCTTCGCCTGTTCGCCGACGAACCGGTATTCCACCGCCACCAGGTAGTACGAAAACTTGTCTTTGTAAAAAAGATGGCCAAATTGGCCGTCGAGCGTATCGTAGTGGTCGTAAGAGACCTTCAGCAGCCCATTCTCAACTCGGAACGTATCGCCGAAGTTTTCATTGACTTTGTGTTTGGCAATCTTGACGGTCCAGCCGTCGAGGTTCTTTCCGTTAAATAGCTGGATCCAGTCCTTCGGGTCCGCCTTCAATGCGGACTCCTGCGACAAAGCCATCCCCGCCATCATCAGAAGGCTGGCTACGACTCCCATTTTTTGAGATTTCACTTTGACTATCCCCCTCTCTCCTTGCGAGCGCAAGGAGAGCATCCCAGAAAAACTCAAACCAGGAGCGGCTGGATTATACCTCGGAGCCCGGAACCGCAGTAGGGCTTATCGGACGCTGCTATTTCACGTCAATCTTCAGATTCACGCTCACCGTAGCACGCGCATCGAACTGGCTCACGCTCTTGGTGTCGCTCTTGTGCCCCTGATACTGAGCGTAAACTTCGTAGTCCGTATTTTCGGCCAGTCCAGGGAAGCGATAATCGCCCTCGCGGCCGGCGATATACGTCTTCACGGCACGCGTGCGCGTATTCGTCAAATACACCACCGCGCCGGCCAGCGGATTGTCGCCCCCATCCAGAATCTTGCCCAAGAGAACCTTGGACTGAGGCGCACCTTCCTTGAACGGGGGGGCAGCCAGGGCCGTTGCCAACAAAACCGCGAGGATCGATGCAACCGCCAGAATTTTCTTCAAGTTAGCCTCCCGAGGCACAAAGTTGCTATTTGGTTAGATGCAAGCCGGTGTCGACCTGTTCATCAAATTCGACGTGGACTTTAACCGGTTCATGGTTGTTTAAGTTCTTTTTTTTCAGCATTTTAAGAGACTGCGGATCGGCTGCCAACTCGTAATCCGTCTTGCCCGGAGGTACCCGGAAGGCAAACTCACCATGGTGATCGGAATAAGCTTCCCAGCGGACTTTCTTCTCTCCGGAGCGCCGCAACAGGACGTGTACTCCGTAAACGGGGTGACTCTCAGGATCCCAAACCGTTCCGAAGATCACCGCAAACGGCGCCAGTTTGTGAGGGGCCGGGGAACTGGGCTTCTTGGCAGCGTCTTGAGCAATAGCGGGGCACGCTCCGCAGAAGAACGCTAAAGCGACGCACTGAATCAGCAGACGCTTGCCTGAGGCAAACAGGACTCCCAACCGCATGACGCCCGTGAAACCATTCGGAACGCGATTCTGACTAGTAGTCTCCGTTCTCGTCCTCCTCTTTCTCTTTGCCTTCTTCTTCGTCGTCCTCCTCATAGCCCTCGCCAACCGCCTTCAGCTCCAGCGGACTGGCGGTGATCACTTCAAAATCGGTGCCACACTCCACACACGATACGACCTCGCCCGCGTCAACTTCGTCGGCATCCACATCAAGATTGCTGTCGCACTCGGGACACGAAACCATACGTCCCTCCTTCCATAGGAAATAGTTTACCTCTTAATTTTTAGAGTCTCCCTGCAACGCTCGTCAAGGGCCAAGGTACAAATTTGCGCCCTTTCGTGAGGCGGAATATCCTTGAATACCTATGGCATATCTGGGCTTAGTTTTCCCCGTTTCTAGCGTTCTCGTACTATCCTGCCTGCTGGGGACGCCGATCTGTGCGGACGCCCTCCCCACGGATTCCCTGCCCAACGCAGCTTCCACACAGGGCGCCGATACGGCCATCGCAGCGGCCTTACGCGAAATCTCTCCGGCCAGGATTCAGGCTAACATCGAAAAGCTGGTGAGTTTTCACACGCGCTCCACTCTCTCTTCCGGAGATTCAGGGTCATTGGCCAGCGGCCATGGCATTCGCGCCGCGCGGGAGTGGATCCAGAACGAGTTCGAGCGCGATTCAGAGGCATGTGGTGGCTGCCTGGAGGTCAAAACCGATGCCTTCGTCGAGCCTCCCGCGGATCGCATTCCGAAGCCCACCGAGATTGTGAACGTATATGCCGTGTTGCGCGGCAGCAGCGGAGAGGAAGCGAAACGGATTGTTCTAGTTACGGGTCACTACGACTCGCGCAACAGCGACAATGACGACATTTCCTCCGCAGCCCCGGGCGCCAACGACGACGCCAGCGGAACTGCAGTGAGCTTGGAATGCGCTCGCGTGCTGAGCCGCTACAAGTTTCCGGCCACCATTATTTTTCTGACTGTGGCGGGCGAGGAACAAGGGCTCAATGGCAGTACTCACTTCGCGAAGATGGCGAAGGAACAAGGCTGGCAGATCGAATCCGTCCTCAACAACGACATTGTGGGTGGAGACCGCAGCGAGGGCCAGAAACCAGATACGGTGCGCGTGTTTTCGGAAGGTATACCGCTGTCTGCTAGCGATGACAAAGTACGCCGGATTCGCGGGCTGGGCGGTGAAAGCGATTCGCCGTCGCGGCAGATAGCAAGGTACATCGCGGAGACAGCCCGCGAATTCGCGACGGAGCTCAAGCCCACGCTCATCTTCCGGCTGGATCGCTACCTGCGTGGTGGAGATCACAGCGCCTTCAACGAGCAGGGATTTGCCGGCGTCCGCTTCACGGAGTATCGCGAGAACTACAACCATCAGCACCAAAATGTGCGAACGGAAAACGGAGTCGAGTATGGCGATTTGCCGAAATTCGTCGATTTCGATTACGTGGCCAAAGTAGCCCGCCTCAACGCAGCGACGCTGGCCTCGTTGGCGTCCGCACCCGCTTCTCCCTCAAAAGTCCGGCTGCTGGCGAAGGAATTGCAGAACGATTCCACTCTCACGTGGGAGGCAGTTCCTCGTGCGGCGGGTTACGAAGTGCTGTGGAGAGAAACAACCAGCCCGACTTGGGACCATTCGGAGCGCGTCGCGAATGGGACTCGTGCTACGCTAAAAATGTCCAAAGATAATGTGATTTTCGCGGTTCGATCCGTGGATGCCGCGGGGCATAAGAGTTTGGCTGTTGTGCCGCAGCCGGAGCGATAGTTCCATCAAGACTTATGCGTAGAGGAACCATCCCATTAGCGTTACCGCCGTTTCAAGGCTGGGTTCGCCGCCTTGTTGTGGCCTGTGCCGCGGTGTTTCTGCTCCAAACCATTTTGGGGCACTACGGAAAGGCCTACGAAGACCTATTCGAGGCTTATGCCGGACTCGTACCCGGACTTGTCCTCCGTGGTCGCGTTTGGCAGCTGGTCTCGTATTCATTTCTCCATGGAGGATTGGGCCACTTATTTTGGAACATGTTGACCCTTTGGATGGTCGGCTCGCTGGAAGAAATGGAATGGGGTTCCCAGCGATTCATCGAGCTGTACTTTTTCTCGGTGATTGGCGGGGCTTTGATGACGATCACGACCGCGTACTTGCACATCTTCGGAAGCGCACCGAGCATCTTAACGATAGGGGCCTCTGCAGGGACGATGGGGCTCTTGATGGCGCTCGCGGTTCTCGACGGGGACCGCATGTTTACGATCCTGCTGTTCTTCGTGATTCCCATTACGCTCAAAGTTAAATATTTGGTTGGCATCGTCGTCTTCACGGTGGTACTCGCCACCTTCGGCTCGTCCAACGGCGTAGCCAATATGGCGCACGTTGGCGGACTGCTCTTCGGATTCTTGTGGGCTAAATTCATTCCCCGGCGCGGCCTAAGCTTCGAGGCTTCCGAAGCCTACTTTGGCGCGCACAACGCATGGCATCGCTGGAAGCGGCGGCAGGCGGCGAAGAAGTTTGAAGTCTATATGCGGAAATCCGAGCGCGAGGTTCCGCGTTTCGACGACAAGGGCAACTACATTCCTCCTGACGATTCCGGCCCGCACAAACCCAATGGCGACTCGGGTTCGGGCTCGAAGTGGGTCAACTAGCTGACCCAGCTCATGTAGGCCCAGGCGCCCTCGCCTGGGCGGCAAGGCGCTTGTTCTCGTTATGGGTCTAAAGCTCAATCCTAGGCAGGCGAGGGCGCCTGCCCCTACATGAGCATTGCTGGTCCAACTGAATCACCCTGCCACAAAGAAGCCCGCGAACCGCTCCAGCACTTTGCCCGCGAGCGCCGGCTCAGCGTTTTTCCCCACTTGCAAGTCATGCCCCGCACCCTCTAAAAACAACAAATCTGTTCGCGCCGGAATGATCCGCACAGCTTCTGTTAGCTCTTCTTCGGAGCCGAAGGGATCGCGCGTACCGTGCACAAAAAACGCGGGCGTACGAAGCTGCGGAAAATGCTGGGTGCGAAGCTGCTGCGGTTTGCGCGGAGGATGCAACGGGTAGGACAGCAGCAAGAGCCCATCCACCAACTCCGGCGCGGACGCCGCCAACAAGCTGGACTGGCGTCCACCGTAGGAGTGTCCGCCGAGAAATATCCGGCCATGCGCAAGCTTGCGCATGACGAGGACAGCGTTGCGAAGTCCCTCACGGTCGCGTTCCGCGCTGCCGAGGCTGGGCGGGCCATGTGACGAACTTTGGCGGTAAGGCAAGTCGCAGCGCAGAACCAACATGCCAGCCTCGGCAAATGCATCGGCCAGCGCAATCAGAAGCGGCGTGCGGCAGTTCGAGCCCGCACCGTGGGTGAGGACGAGAGCATCTCGCGGAGAGGACGCGGGCCGATGCAGAAAGCCCACGACATTCGGATCAAGCGACCGATCAACAAAAGACTCGATGGAGGCGCGGGCGTCCCCGCCCGTGCTGGTCTCAGATGCTCTACTCATGATCGTGATTCGATTGCCGGTTACGCCACCGGCTCT
>JAYTQD010000495.1:0-8660 GCA_043746935.1 Acidobacteriaceae bacterium
ACCACATTTGAGCTATGCGAAATACCTGTAAGTGATTGAAATTGGCAGCCGCGAGTGTCGGGTGCTAGTCGAAGCAGTGTTAACTTAGTTATTTTAGGAGGCGGCATGGAGCGAAAGAACATTTCAAGCGGAGCGCCCTGGGAACCGATTGTGGGCTATTCGCGGGCGGTGCGGATTGGGCCGCATGTGCATGTCTCGGGCACGACGGCGACGAAGGATGGAAAAATCATTGGCCTGGGCGATGTGTATGCACAGACGGTGCAGACTTTGCGCAACATTGAGTCCGCGCTGACGAGTGCGGGGGCTTCGTTGAAAGATGTGGTGCGCACGCGGATTTACGTTACAGAGATTCGTGACTGGGAAAAAGTAGGGAAGGCGCATGGCGAATTTTTTGGCGAGATTCGCCCGGCCACGGCCATGGTTGAGGTGAGCGGGTTGGTCAGTGCCGAGATGTTGGTGGAAATTGAAGCGGACGCGTTTGTGAGAGAGGGATAACAGCGATGAAAATTTTACGTTGGACCGTTGCGGCAGTTCTTTTCGTAAGTACATGGGCGCACGCGCAGCAAGTCACTGTAGTTCGCGCCGGTGTTTTGATTGATGGCAAATCGGATGCGCCGCGGCACAACCAGGTGATCGTCATCCGGGGCGACAAGATTGAGAGTGTGAGCGACGCTGCTGGCGCGAAGATCCCAGCGGGCGCCACGGTTCTTGATCTCTCGCATGCCACAGTGCTGCCGGGGCTGATTGATGCGCACACGCATATTTTCCTGCAAGGGGAAGTTCCTGCGGACGGTGGGTACGATGTGCAGTTGCTGAAGTACCCGCTGGCCTACAGGGCGGCGCGCGCGACGGTGGCGGCGCGACGCGCACTGGAGCAAGGCTTTACGACTCTGCGCGACGTGGAAACCGAAGGCGCGGGCTACGGAGATGTCGGAATCAAGCAGGCGATTGAAGAAGGTTATATCCCGGGTCCGCGTCTGTTCGTAGTGACACGCGCGATTTCGACCACGGGAGGATATCCGCTGGAGGGCTATGCGCCGGAGATTGAAGTACCTAAGGGCGCGCAGTTGATCGATGGTCCAGTGGAAGCGCGCAAGGCGGCTCGGCAGCAACTGGAGCACGGTGCCGACTGGATCAAGGTCTACATGACTCACCGTTCCTGGATTGGAAATAATGGCGAACTGGTATCCCAGCCCACGCTCACGCTGGAGGAAATCCAAGCTGTCACGGATGAAGTCCACGGATGGGGCAAGAAGGTGGCGTGCCACGCTTATAGCGGGATTGGTTTGCACCGGGCGATTGACGGCGGATGTGATTCCATTGAGCATGGGCTGGACCTCGACGATGCCGCAATCACGCAAATGGCGAAGCAAGGCACCTGGTACGTGCCGACGCTGGCGGTGTATTACGGTGATTGGGCAGCGGAGAATACGTCCGACGGGCAGCGGGACCGCAAACGCGCGTCGGTGCATGAAGAGTCGTTCAAGAAAGCGCTCAAATCCCATTTGAAGATTGCGTTTGGCACGGATATCGGCGGGATTCCCTGGACCGAGCCCATCGCGCAGGAGTTTTCCCTGATGGTGAAGTTTGGCATGACTCCGATGGACGCCATTCGCAGCGCAACATCCCGCGCCGCTGATCTCCTAGACCGGCAGGGGCAATTGGGAGAGATTCGCGCGGGAGCCTTCGCGGATATCGTGGCGGTAGACGGCGATCCGCTGTCCGATATCAAAGAGCTGGAGCGTGTGCGCTTTGTGATGAAAGGCGGGAAGGTCTTCAAGAATGAGACAAAATGACTTCTAGCGTTTCATCCTAAGGCTTATAATTCCGCCCATCGATTCAGGTTAGTGCAGGAGTCTATTTTGCGAAATTCCAGTCCATTACAAAACACAATCGCCCTCGTACGAATTTTGACGGCTGCCATATTTATTTTGTTCGGGCAGTACAAACTTTTTACGCCTGCTTTCGCGCACGGGGGATTTGAGCAGTATGTTTCGGGATTCGTGCAGAGCCAGGCTGTGGGTTTTTACAGAGGGTTTCTCTCGGCGGTGGTGCTGCCGCACCCGGTCTTGTTCGGCTATTTGGTAGGGATCATCGAGCTGGTCATCGGCGCGTGCCTGCTGCTGGGGTTCTGGGTGCGCGCGGCCTCGATTCTGGGCGCGTTGCACATGCTGAGCCTGACGTTAGCCACATGGTGGGGTCCGGGCCACGGTGCGCCCGTATGGCAGTATTTCGGAGCCGAGCTGGATCACCTGCCGCTGTTGTTTTTGTTTGTGATATTTTTTATGGCGAATTCGGGGCAGACCTGGGGCCTCGACGGGCGCAGCCGCTGACGCCATGGCCTACCAGCTATTAGAGAGTCTTTAAAAAGAGAGGTTCAATGAAATTCGCGAAGCATTTCGTGCTGACCGTCGCGCTGACATGGATTGGTCTTACCGCCTTCAGCTCTGCGCAAACACCCGTCCACCGCGTGGTGGTGAAGGCTGGCCGGCTGCTCGATGTAAAGACTGGTGAAATGGCACGCGACCAGGCGATCGTGATTGAGAACGACAAGATCGTCAGCGTTGGCGCGGTGAAGGATGCCAACATGGCAGGGGCCACCATCGTAGATTTGTCGCAAGCGACGGTTCTGCCCGGGATGATCGACGCTCATACGCATCTCACGATGGACCCTGGACATTTCGGTTACGACGGACTGGCGATCTCAACGCCGCGGGAAGCGCTCATCGGCGCGAAAAATGCGCGCATCACGCTACTAGCGGGCTTTACCACCGTGCGCAATGTCGGAGCGGGTGGCTACAGCGACGTGGCTTTGCGCGATGCAATCAACGCCGGAGATATTCTCGGGCCGCGCATCTTGGCCAGCGGACCTGCGCTCGGAATTACCGGAGGGCACTGTGACAACGACCTGCTGCCTTACGACTACCACTCGACCGCAGAGGGCGTGGCGGACGGCGTGGAAGCGGTCCAGCACAAAGTCCGCGAAGTGATTAAGTACGGAGCGGATGTAATCAAGATCTGCGCCACCGGTGGCGTGCTCTCGAAGGGGGACGATCCCAACGCTTCGCAATACACGCTGGAAGAAATGAAGGCCATTGTCGCCGATGCCCACCGCTTGGGCCGCAAGGTCGCCGCGCACGCTCACGGCGCGCAGGGCGCACAGCTGGCCTCGGAAGCGGGTGTCGATTCCATCGAGCACGGGCATCTGATGGACGACGCATCCATCGCGACGCTCAAGAAAAATGGAACCTACATTGTTCCGACGCTCTACTTGATGGACTGGAATCGGGAGAACGCGGACAAGGCCAATCTGCCGGATTTTTTGAAAGCCAAGATGGCAACGGTTTCCGCACAGGGCGCGAAGAATCTCAAGCGCGCGTTTGAAGCCGGAGTGAAAGTAGCTTTTGGAACAGATGCCGCAGTGTATCCGCACGGACTCAACGCGCACGAGTTTGCGGTCTATGTTCGTTTGGGCATGACGCCGTTGCAGGCAATCCGCACGGCCACGCTGAACGCAGCGGATTTGCTGGGATGGTCTGGCAAAGTGGGCTCGATTGAACCGGGCAAGTGGGCGGACATCGTTGCGGTGGATGGCGATCCACTTTCCGACGTGACCACGTTGCAACAGGTGAAGTTCGTGATGAAGGGCGGCGAGGTGGTCAAGAACGACTACGCGCGGTGAGCCAGTGAGCAAAGGTGCGTGTTCAGAAATAAGAAAAGGGCCGGCATGATGCCGGCCCTGATTCTTTGCCGCGGGAGACTACGCCTTCTTGGGGGCGATCGCATCCTTGGCGGACTTGGCGAGATAGAACTTCGCGGTGGTCTTCGCCGCAATCTTGATGGCTTCGCCCGTTTGCGGGTTGCGGCCCATGCGTGCTTTGCGGTGTACCTTCTTCAAACGGCCCAGGCCAGGAAGAACAAACAAACCATTCTTCTTGGCTTCCTTGACGGCTAGGTCCACTACGTGTTCCAGGAACGCAGCCGTATCCTTGTTGCTCAAGCTTGTCTTTTCCGCCAGGTAGCGGACGACTTGACTCTTGGTCATTCCAGCAGCCATGAATCCTCCTTCGAAATTCTCAGTTGGAAAATACTGTACTGGGCGCATCTTAGCGCAGTCGCCTGTGGAAAACAGCACTTTTAGGGCTATTTTTCAATATTTATGGCGAAGTGTGCCTAAATGGGCAAATTTGGAGCGGGTTTGACCGCTCTAGCTCTCTCCGCAACCGCTAAAATCGCCCCTGTTCGTGTGGCGCGGACACTCTTGTCCGCGTGGTCTTGCTCGAGACCTAAGAAACTAGAAGCCCCCCGTCTACTGTGGGCGCCCCCGCACGTGACGGTGCCATAATGCTCACAGGAGAAAATTCTGGTGAGCTGTGCATTGTGCCAAACGCGCAAAGAAAAGCGCTTCTGTCTGGCGGTTCATGGGCGCATTTGTCCGCAGTGTTGTGGCGAGCAGCGCGAGGTCAGTCTGGACTGTCCCAGCGAATGCGTCTACCTGCAACAGGCCCGCGAGCACGAACGTCCGCGTCCCATGAGCGCTCAGGATCGCGAAGCGTTGTTCCCTTCCGTGAACATTGAGGAATCATTTCTTTATCAGCAAGAGAATTTGCTGCTGGGCTTGAGCTTTGCCCTGGCGAAGAGTGTCCGCGCGAACCGCGATTTGCTGGACACGGATCTGATCGCCGCGGTTACAGCGCTGGGCAAGACCTATCAAACACTGGCGGAGTCCGGGTTGCATTACGAAACGGCCGCACCGAATCCAGTGCAACAAGCGGTGGTAGAAGCAATGAAGAAAATGCTGGAAGAGTTTCGCCTCGTGGAACAGCAGCACCGCGGCCATAGCTCGCTGCGGGAGTCGGATGTGCTGAAAGGCCTTGTCTTTCTTGCCAGGATGGCGCATGGGCGGACCTCGGGACGGCCGAAGTCCAGGGCGTTTGTGGATTTTCTCGTGCAGCAGTTTCCGGAGAAAGTTGCGGCGGCTGAAGACGCGGGCAGCCGAATTATCGTTCCGTAGCAGGTTGCTGGAAACCTCGATCTTGCCCTTGATTTTCTGCGAAAGTTTGGGTGGCCCAGCGCCTTAAGTTCTGCGATAGCTGGGTTGTTTGAGTTCCGGCTTTGTTGGCCCGAATGTAAAAGTGCGGCCCAGGAATTAAACGCTGGCTCATAGATGATTTGTGAGGGTACGCCCAAATAGCTGGTGTAATCGCCTGATTTCAACAGTTATCAATCGTTCTTGTGAAGCAAGTCCTCCGAGTTGACGGTCTGAGCGGGTTGGTCAAGGTTCGGAAATTGCTGCAACCACGTCTGCAAGAATTCATCGGGGTCAAACTGCGCTATCTCGATAGGCTCGCGTCGGCCTTTTACGCAAATCACGCGACGCGACACACGGTACGAGGCAGGTCCCGTTGTGAGGTTCGGAATCCTTCAATCTCGCTCAGAGGAAAGACTTCTTCCCGAAAGACAATGCGGAAGCGAATTTGCGATTCCTCAATCAGGAGACTTGAACGAACTACCGTGGCCACCATGAAGACGCCTTGGAACAGAAGAAGGGCCCCAGTAGCTGCCCGACCGAGGGCCATCGGAGTGCTCGTGGACGCGAGGCCACGAGTGGCGATTAGAATTGAAGCCACAATAAATAGCACTGCCGACAAAAGGTACAAGCCACTCTTTGAGACCTTCATCCGGTACTCGTGGCTGCTCGGCTGTACTTGAAGCGACTCCATGTTCCCATCCGCGTCGATTGTTGTATTGAGCGTAGCAGGGTTCAGTGATCAACCGCGCAAAAATTGGGAAGGCCAACTGGCGTGACATCGCCATTGCACAAGTTGACCATTGGTCAATACGCGAAATCGTCTGTTAACAACAGTTGACCGCCGACGCTCTGGAACTTCCCTTATCATTGGCGTAAATTTGATGCGAGATGAATCGACCGACTTGGTTATTCAGTGTGGCACTTGTTTGCGTTTTAACTCTCCGGGCATCGCTCGTCGTAGCAGCGGAGAAGCAACCCGTTGTGGTAGTCGCAGGTCCAACGATTGTTGCTTTTTTCCCGGTCACGAAGGCCGAGTTGCAGAAGG
Source organism: Acidobacteriaceae bacterium (assembly GCA_043746935.1). Taxonomy (GTDB): domain Bacteria; phylum Acidobacteriota; class Terriglobia; order Terriglobales; family Acidobacteriaceae; genus JANXUC01. The sequence continues at coordinate 6,078 of JAYTQD010000495.1, forward strand.
ATACTGACACCAACGAGGCGTTAGCCGATTTTCAGTTCTACACGAAGCGGGTCCGCGAGCCACTCAGAAAGAAGGGAATTGATCTTCAGGAAATCTACGCGCAGTCGCTTCGGGTACGTATCGGGCAACAAGCCACGGTGTTCCGACCAACCAAGGGGAATGCCGGATATTACCTGATCGTGCCCGGTAAGAAGCCGCGCATTGAATACGGCGTTATGACCGACACTGACCTCTTGCAGGTGTCCAATGAGTACTTTGGCACCTCCGCAAAATGAGCGCTTCCGTCAGTTGGAGAACAATCGCCATTACACAACCGATCAGCCCACCGCGCATTTGTGAGACGGATTCTGCTTTCAGCAGCCTATCTGGCCGCTGAGGCAAAGTGCAGCTCAGGAATTAGTTTTCCGTAGCCTACTAGATGGAATGTTTCCGCGGTCGGGCGGTAGCTTTCTCACGGCTTGTCCAGGTGGCAGACTATCGAGCAGCTCGCGAACAGTGCAAAGCAACGCTGGGTGCCGCACATTCGCCGCGATTTCAGCCAGTGGTTCGAGGACGAACCGCCGCAAGTGCATGGCAGGATGGGGCAGGACCAGCTCCGGCGAACGCACTACAGCGTCCCCAACCAAGAGAATGTCGATGTCAATCATGCGCGGCCCCTTGGCAGGCTGCGCGGTTCGATCTCGCCCTATCTCCCGTTCAATCGCGAGAATCCCCGCCAGAAACCCTGGCGGACTGAGTTGAGTTTCGATTTCGACGGCGCAATTCAAGAACTCAGGCTGGGCTGTGAATTCCACCGGATCGGTTTGGTAGAAAGATGAGCAATTGGTAACCGCACCCAAGCTCGAAAGTTTGCCAATGGCCTGCCGCAGATGCGCCGCCCGGTCGCCTAGATTCGATCCCAACGATAAGTAAGCCCGTGTGAGCACAGTAGTTACAGTGTGCTGGGATGGATGCCGATTTGCCAAGTGCAAAGCAGCGTGGGCGCGTCCTTCACCGAAGTACCCCAAGTGGGAATTACGCGTGTGCCTAGGCGAAAACGAGGTTTCCAGCGACGATGCCTTATGAACCTTGCATCCCTACTTTTAAGCCGAGATCCGGACCTGGTTCGGCCCTTGCGTTCGGCACTTGAGAGACATTCAATTGGTGTGGAAGTCTGTGTCGGGCCCAATGCCGGAGTGGAAATTCTGATGAGCGAGCATTTTGATGCTGTGATCGTGGACTGCGACGATCTTCAGGGCGGTGCGGAAGTGTTACGCGATTTGCGTCGTATGGCCGCTAACAAAAGCTCGGTCGCTGTTGCTGTGCTCAATCAACGTACCACCACCTCGCAGGCTTTCCAAATGGGGGCCAATTTTGTAATTCAGAAACCGGTCTCCATGGTGAATGCGAACCGCTGCGCGAGTGCGGCCGTTGCCATGATGACGAGGGAGCGCCGCCGCTACTATCGCCACCCCTTGGATTTTGCCATTACGGCGGTCTTCGGAAAAGACGAAATGCGCGAGGCGAAGGCGACGAATATCAGCGAAGGTGGAATGGCTGTGCGCTTTAGCGATCCACTTCCCAGCTGCGGCCTAACGAAGGTTTCTTTCCTGTTGCCCGACATGCAATCGCCACTCGAGTTCCGGGCTGATCTTGCTTGGGCCGACGAAGAGGGCCGCGCCGGTTTGCGTTTTGTCGACTTGCCGAAAAAAGCGCAGGAGGCAATTGAAGATTGGTTGACCCGGCAGCTGGCGATGAAAGCCAAGCCGATGATTGTGAAACCGGCGAACGTGCTGTCCGCATTGGCCTTGAAAGAGAATTGGTAACTGCTCTTCCTGGAATCTCGACGACATAAGAACTAGTACTGTGACCGCATGATGTTTACAGCCTAAATCGGGCAATACTCACGTAGGGGCAGGCACCCTCGCCTGCCCACGTAGCAAGAATCATGCGGTCCCGGTACAAAGGGATCAGCGGGCAGGCCCACCTTGTAAGGTTCTAAACAGTTCCAGCTTAGCGGAAAAGGCTACTTGATTTCACGCAAGCGTCCGCTCGCCACGTCATAAACAAATCCTCGCACCACAAGCTCTTTGGGAATCCACGGATGCGTCCGTAGTTTCTGGAGTTGGTGCCGCACGTTCTCATCGATATTCTGAAATGCAAAAAAGAATGCAGGAGAAATGGCTGCCGTCCCCGTGCGGTTCTGGATTCTCTTCCGCAGTTCTTCCTCGCTGGTCTGCATCAATCCGCAATCGGTGTGGTTGATGATCATGATTTCCTCGGTGTCCAGCACATAGTGGGAGATCAGCAGCGAGCGCAGACTGTCGTCCGTCACAATGCCGCCGGCGTTGCGGATAATGTGCGCGTCGCCGGTCGAGAGGCCCAGGGTGCGAATGGAAAGGCGCGTATCCATACAGGTGAGGATGGCAAGTTTGCGCGCAGGGCGCGGAGTGAGGAGGCGCAGCTCGTGAGTGCGCGCGTAAATTTCGTTGGCTTCGAGGACTTCGTCAATCACGCTCATGGCCTGCTCAGTCTACCTTACCGATTCCATTACTTTCCGCGTGCTTCGATCCGTCCAAATAGACTTCTTCGCAGAGCGAGGGG
>JAYTQD010000496.1:0-3239 GCA_043746935.1 Acidobacteriaceae bacterium
TGCTGAGGCTGTCACTGCGAAACTGCGGCGTATTCAGAAATACCGGGTCAATGAACTGAGATGCTCTTTCGATACCGTCCAAAGATATCGACGAATGAGAAGTGCGTACGGGTACCATGAAAATCATTCTGTCACATCCGCGGCACGAGACGCGCAAGACCCTGCTATCCGCGCACTCGTACAGTTCCCCGCGTTGCAATCGCGGTGGACAAGAGCTCGGCTGAAAGGCCTCGGCCTCTTAGAAAACCCGCCACCTGCTCGCGAATCTGCGCCACCGGCACCTGCGGATCCAAGAACATCAACACCGACGGTCCCGCCCCACTCAACGCCACTCCCAAGATTCCACACTGTCCCGTAAGACTCTGCAAAGCCGGCAGCAGCGGGCATAGCGAAGCCCGATACGGCTGATGAATACGGTCATCGAATGCACCCGCCAGCAAATCCCGATCCCCCTGCGTAAACGCAGCTAGCAGCAACATGGAATTCTGGATATTCGCCACAACGTCCGCTCTGGAATATGTAGCTGGCAATACACCGCGCGCTTTCTCTGTCGACAATTTTTCCTCGGGGACGGCAAGCAAGAGCGGCCACTTCCCTTTCGGCGAAACTTTCACCGTCTGCACCTGGTTTCCCGTCATGCGCGCCACGGCCACACCACCCACCCAACACGCAGCCGCGTTATCGGGATGATGTTCGAGCCGTGAAGCTTCCGCAATAATCTCAGCATCTCCCCAGGGAATTCGCCCAAAATGCACGGCGAATGCAATACCCGCCAGCCGTGCCGCAGCCGACGATCCGCAACCTTTGCCGATGGGAATCTCGTTCTTGATCTTGAACGCCAGCGGCAGCACTTCACGCCCCTGCGCGCGTAGAACATCCTCGTACGTCTGCACGATCAAATTATTCTTGAGTTCGCTGCAAATGGCCATGTCCCGCCCGCGAGCCTGTATGGAATATCGTCTGGCGGGCTTCGCGGTGATCTCAAAATTTATGTCGAACGCCAGTGCAGCAGCGTCAAACGCCGGCCCCAGGTTCGCCGACGTAGCTGGCAGTGTCAGGGACAGTGGACCAGGCTTCTTCGCGGGTCGGGCTTTCTTGGCTCGTACTTTTTGTGTTTTCAATTTCATGGCCAGAGCTCAAGATCCTCCCAATTCTCTTTGACTGTCATCCCTTCGCTACGCTCAGGATGACAACTTTAGAGAGTACTGACAAAGGCAACAGCAAAAGCATTGTTACCCGCCACTCACCTTCTCCGCCTGCTCCAGCGCCCGCACCACGGCATCCGGATCAGCATCCAGGATCAGCGGTTCGCGCCGATGCCCATCGAGAAGTTTAGCGTCCTGTTCATAAGGCGTTCCAGGAAACAAATCGCCCCGGTGAAACTTCAACGTGTACTCCGGATCCTTCAGCACGTGCCCTGTCAGAATCAGCACCACGGATTCTTCCGGCGCCACAAACTTTCGCTGCACCAGCTTCTTCAATCCCGCCAAGGTCACGGCCGACGCCGGCTCACACCCCACGCCATCCGACCCAATCTCCGCCTTCGCCAGCGCAATCTCCACTTCCGTCACTTCTTCCACGGTTCCGTTCGTCGCATCCAGTATCCGCAGAGCCTTCCGCCAGGAAGCAGGATTCCCAATCCGAATCGCCGTCGCCATCGTGTCGGGGTGCATCGTGACCAACGACTTCCCACCGGTCTCGCGAATCGTCCGCACCAGTGGGTTCGCCCCCGCCGCCTGAATGACTGAAAGTTTCGGCAGCTTGGAGATCAAACCAAGCTCGCACATTTCCAGAAGCGCTTTCCCAATTGCAGAACTATTCCCCAGATTCCCGCCGGGAACCACAATGTGATCGGGAACTTCCCACCCAAGCTGCTCCAGCAGCTCAAAAGCCGCCGTCTTCTGGCCCTCAAGACGATAAGGGTTCACAGAATTCAGCAGGTACACAGGCAAACGCCGGATCACCTCGCGCAACAGGGTCAAGCAGCCGTCGAAATCCGTGCGCAATTGGCACGTCAGCGCCCCGTAATCCAAAGCCTGCGAAAGCTTGCCCCAGGAAATCTTGCCCTCGGGAATCAATACCAAGCTCCGCAACCCGGCCTGCGCAGCGTATGCAGCCATCGACGCCGAAGTATTCCCTGTCGAAGCGCACGCAACCCAGCGGAATTTCTCTTCCCGCGCCACGGAAATCGCCGCCGTCATCCCCGTGTCTTTGAACGATCCGGTCGGATTCATCCCCTGATGCTTCGCGGTCAGCCGCCGCACTCCGGCACTCTTGGCGCAACGCGGCAGCTCAAAAATGGGCGTATTCCCCTCGCGCAAGGTGATGACGTTGTTCCAATCTTGCATCCCTGGCAATAGATCCCGAAAACGCCAAACTCCGCTTTGATCGAGCGCATGAAAAGACTTCCGACGCTCCAGCCAGGTCGCCCGCAGCTTTTCCGCCACAGCCGGATCGCCCGTCTTCCGCCCCGGATAAAACACCTCCAGCAACTCTCCGCAGTTCACGCAGCGGAAATCCTGCTCCGCGCGCTCAAACTCCGAGCCGCAGCCCACGCAACGCAGCTTGCATCCTCGCGAACTCGCGGATATCGACACTTCGGCAGTCTCAGCCACGTTCAATCCTTACTATGTGTTTTGGAACAAATCTGACACTCATTCGCGGAGTTTAGACCTTACAGTCCTTTATAAATCCCGCCATCCACCAAAATCGTCTGCCCCGTAATATACGAAGCCCGTTCCGACGCTAGCCAGACAATCGCATCCGCCACTTCTCGCGGCTCACCTAGTCGCTTCAAGGGCGCATCCGCTGCCCAACCATCAAAGATTTCCTGCTGCGTCTTCCCCGAAGCTTGCGACCGGCTCGCCGCCAAGTCTTTCAAGCGGTCAGTCGCGGTGTATCCCGGCCCAACGTTGTTCACCAGAATCCCGTCCTTGCCGAACTCATTGGCCAGACTCTTCACCAGTCCCACCACCGCCGCGCGCACAGCGTTCGAAAGTACCAGATCCGCCACCGGCTGCTTCGTCGTAATCGAGGTAATGGTCACGATGCGGCCCCAATGCCTCTTCTGCATATGGGGAATGACTTCCTTCGCGAAATAAACGGTGCTCAAAAAATTGAGCTCCACGGCGCGCTGCCATTCCTCATTACTCGCGGCCAGAAATCCTTTGGCCGGAGGCCCGCCCGCGTTCGTGACGCAAATATCCACGCCACCAAATTGAGCAACAACCTTCTCAACA
>JAYTQD010000497.1:0-3233 GCA_043746935.1 Acidobacteriaceae bacterium
CCGACCGGCCCGTTAAAACTGTTGGAATACACCTGGGCCGCCCGCACCTCCCAAACCGGCGGCAGTAGCGCCGAGATAAAAAGCGCGAGTCTCGGCAAAAACCGGACAACGAAAACTGTTTTCATAAACTGTATTGGCTTTCAGCCGTGGATTTGATCTTCGCAGGCCAGGAGTCTTTTCGACAGGAACATTCGCTCCGGCTTGATTTCCGCCAGTTGCAGCGATTTTCGGAAATAGCCGGCGGCAGCTTGCGAACGGTTCAACCGCGCCTCGAATTCGCCCAGCACGGCGTAAAGCAGGTAATATCTATGGCCACAAAACTCGGTTGGATTTGGTATTGGGGATTTTTGCGAACAGTGCGCAAAGGGAATCCGGAAAGGCTGGAGCAGCGATGAGTTGGCGTATGTTCTGAGGAACTTTGTCAGGCCACATTTGAGCAGCCTTTAATTCGCAGCGCACCGTTTCGATATCAATTTGCGCAAAGCATTCTTCCAAGGTGGGTTGACCGTTGAGGAGAACTTTCAAGTAATGAGGGTTTTCCAGATTCCTGACCAGAGGCGTGTCCGCAATCATGGATTGCAGAAATTTGCTGATGGAATTGTGCCCGCTTTTCCTGCGAGCACCGCGCCGGAAATCGCGAAAGAATCGCTCCATGATGTTGTTGGTGCGCTGGGGTTGAATGGACCGCCGTCCGTTTGGAGTTTGAACAGCGATCGGATCGGCAAAGAGTTTCTCCCAATAATTATCCATCTGATCGATCAGAGTCTTCCAGTGGCAGGTGGACTGGTAATCGGAGCGCGAAGTAATCCTGTGGCGGAACGCTTTGACGGCCTTCTGGATCGGGCCCATGGGAAGAGAGTCGCTGCCGGAGTTCAAACCCGCTGATCCGCCTACCGGGGCAATTCGCATCGCGTCGCGTAAATGGTCAAACACTTTGATTTTGACATCGATGGTCTGGATCATTTTTTCCAGGGTAGCATCCGTGGAGATTTTCTTGAGTTCACAGGAAAGTTTGAACAAAGGAATATTATCCCGCCACTGGCCCTGCAAGCGGATGTCTTTTATCGCCTCGAGTTTTTTGGAGATCATCAGCAATCGCCTGGCAAACTCCACTTGAGGTCGGTCAAAGGGAAATCCATAGCCCTCGCCCTGAGATTTTCCTTCCAGCACCCACTGGATCAGGCTGTAGGCACACAGCAGCGGGAATCGATCCACCGCTTGGCTGGGCAGAGTGTCGGCTTGGACACTTTGGCAAAAGCTCTCGACCAAGCCGGGCTCTTGATCGATAGCCTCTTTGAGTCGGCGTGCTCGATAGAGAAGTTTCTCGGTGAGGGCGTGTTGGCGCAAACGCTTGCGAATAGCATCGTAGTCCTTCTCCAAGAGATCTTTGCCCACGTCTCTGAGAAAATGAAAATGACAGATGAAATCCGGGATGCCCGGGAAGACTTTTTTGACCGCCGCCAGAATGCCTGCACCCATGTCGTGGACTGAAGCTACGGGTACGCCGTAACGACGCTTGATTTCCTCCAGGAAGGGAATGATCTCTTGGGTTTTTTCTGATGGAACTTTCACATTGCCCAGCACGATCTCCGAAATCGAATCCAGACTGCTCATGAGCATCGGTCCGCCGCCTTCGCACGTGCCGTCCAAATGAAGAATGTAGCCGCCCTGTTCCCGCATGGCCTTCTTGAGGCGCGGGGCCGACTGCCGATGAGCCAGGGCAAGGTACACGACGAACTTTTTTCCCAGATAGCCAACTTCACTGGCGCTGATGCGAACGTTGCGAGCCCCCAATTCCTCAACAATCTCTTCGGTGCGACGGTGCTGAAGGAAGAGCTGCTTGCCCACAAAGTTCACCACATCATAACCAAAGGTGCAGCCCGAGGGGACCAGGCGGCTGAGTTCCTCCGACGCGTAGATCGTCTGGTTCCGGCAGTGCCTGCATTGCAGGAGAGTTTCCCGGGCGCTAAAGCGACCCAGATGAAGCGTGCTGACTGTTTTGGTTCGCGTCTTCTGAACCTTGAGAGCGGCGTCACAATCGGGGCAGTCATCCTGTGTCGGCCGAAAAGCCAAGCGAGGTTGCTGCGCGAACAGATATGGAGTTGAAGACTCACGGGCCAACTTCTCCAGGTACTGCTGAAGGGTGTTGAGCATCCTGGAGTCTATACTTTGGCCGTTTTTTTTAGACCCTGCTCCTGGAAGAAACGGCGGATGCTCTCCGGGGCAACGATCAGTTGCCGTTGCTGCTGTAGGTGGGTGGCCAGCTCTTCGAAACTCAGTCCGGGCTGCTTGAGATATTCGACCAACATGAGGACCGCAGCTTGCGTGTTCAACGAGGTCGATGGACTCGGCGGTTGGGCCGCCGCGGCTTGATGACGCTGCCGACGGTTGATGGGTTGCGCAGTGGAAAGATATCGAAACTCGCCATCCACCTTGACTCGATCAAGCGCTCCGCCCTTGTGCAGGATACTTAAGACAGCATGACAGGGGTGTTGCAGCTTTTTGGAAAGCTCCCTGGCCGAGAGTCCAGCTGGACTGCGTTCGACCCAATAGCCAATGGTGGCAGTCAAACTGCCGTGTTTGGAAAAGCCGATGGCACGATGGCGCCAAATGCCCTCTGAGTTAAACTCTGGTGAACTGCGTAGAGTGTACCACTTGCCGTTGTCGGAGTAGCTTCTGAAATAACCCACCTGCTTAAGGAATCGGCGCACGGTGATGAGGGCACAATCCAGAGCCTGAGCCAGGTCGGCCAGCATCCAGCATTTGCGACGATGAAACAACTTTTTCAAACGTTCCAAAGGTAGAGATCGAGGAGTCATAGAGAGGAATGAGCGAGTATTAAAAAAATGTCATATAGTTAATACTTGCTCACTCGATTGCGGCTCGTCAACCCGCGTAACGAAAGAGAAAGACGCGGGCGCAGCGGATGGAAATCCAGTGGGATACTGAGGAAAAGCAGATTTCAACCAGGCAACCCTTAGCGCGGGAACCCCACGCTCACGCCTCCAAACACACGCATTGATCGAGTATATAACGTAGAAACCTTCGCAACCCTTTGAGCCTTAACTCACAACTGAGTTTTGTGCCCATAGTGATTTACGCCCGGACTTTTTGCGCAAGCTCTTGGGCTTGGGCTGCTCGGGTCGATCGGTAGAAGGGGGCCGCGAGCTGTTGCTGCTGTTTTGAGCAGCGGCGTCTCGCAGGCGGCGCACCTCAGCCTGGAGTTGGAAGGT
>JAYTQD010000498.1:0-1127 GCA_043746935.1 Acidobacteriaceae bacterium
CTGAAGAATAGGAGTATTTCGACCGATGGGGAACGCAATGGGATCCGGAAACGTGCGTCCGGTGATTACCGCGGAGCAGATTCAGAAACGCGTGCGCGAAATGGCGCGGCAAATCTCTGACGACTATCAGGGCAAGAGTCTGCATGTCCTGGCCATTCTGGAAAATGGTTTTGTTTTCATGGCCGATTTGATTCGCAGCCTTGAGATTCCCATGGTCTGCCAATTCATCAAGCCGCGCTATGAACAGAAGCAGGGCGGCGAATCGCCGCTGGTGGAGATTTTTTTCAGCCATGAACTGGATCTGCGGGAGCAGCATGTGCTTTTGATTGAGGGAGTTCTGCACTCGGGCCTGACCGCGGAGTTTTTAATGAATAACCTGCGGGGGCGGGGAGCGGCGTCGGTCAAGCTGGCGGCGCTGCTGGACCGCCAAGCGGCGCGGCGCGTGGCGTTGCAGCCGGATTATTTTGGGTATCTGGTGGACGAACATTTTTTTGTCGGCTACGGGATGGCGTCGCCGGAGCAGCAATATCGCAATCTGCCCTACGTTGGGGCATGGCAGGAGTAGCTGTCTAAGTACAAGTTGCTGCGTGACTTAAGTCACGAACTTCGACGGCGGAAATTCCTTTCGAGAGCGAGTACAATAACGGAGCAAGTGGGACGTTTCCTTGGGATGGCGTGGGATCGAAAGCGCGACTGGCGGCATCTAAGAGTTTGAACAGCGAGTTGAGTTCAGAAGTGAACTCAGGCAGAATTCCATCTGTTTTTTAGACTCCCGCTCTTGAGGCGGCAGTTCTTTTAGGAGTGGTGAGTGAATTCGACAGCCAAGACGGCAGTGTTTTGGGTAGCGGTGTTTGGTTCCGCCGTGCTCTTGTACATGCTCTTCCAGAAGGGCACCCAGGCGCAACGTGATCAGGAGCTGAGTTTCTCGCAGTTCCAGTCGGACGTGGATCAAGGCAAAATCGCCGAAGTCACGGTCAACGGCCAGGAAGTGCGTGGCAAGCTCACCGACAAGTCGGTGTTCCACACCACAGCGCCGGATAAGTATCCCGACATGTACAAGGCGCTGCACGACAAGGGCGTCGTTGTAACTGTCAAGGATCAGGCGGCGGGGACGTGGTCCACCTGGA
>JAYTQD010000499.1:0-8582 GCA_043746935.1 Acidobacteriaceae bacterium
AATTATAGGCACCACTAAATTGTCCTAGCAATAAACCTTAGTACCCAGTACCCGGCCATATACCGGACCGGGACGCTCCGGAGGAGCCTTCCGGCGCCGATATTTTCCTACACCGGATTCAGCGGTTTCCCTTATGATGATGTCCGCTTCAGCATTTTTGTTGGGCACGATGTCGGCTTGAACCAGGCCAGGAGGCCTGAACGCCGTGGTGGCATCTTTTGGAGAGCGTTTAAAGCGGGAACGAGAAAAACGGGGGATGACCCTCGAAGAGGTCGCTGGCGTGACCAAAATCAGCGTCCGGAATTTGCGGGCGCTGGAGGAGGAAAAATTTGAACTGATGCCGGGAGGCATCTTCAACCGCGGCTTCGTGCGGTCCTACGCCAAGCACCTGGGACTCGACGACCAGCAGGTAGTCGCCGACTATAGGGAGGCCGCCGGTGAGTCGGTCTCAACGCCGGATGCACCCGATACCCCGTCTACCCCGCAAAAAGACGCGCCTGCGCAAGCCGAAGCCCGGCCAACGGATGTCTCGGCGCAGGTTCCGTGGGCAGCTTTGGTAGGCCTAGTTGTCTTCGGTACGATCCTTTTGGCGGTTTGGTCGTACCACGCACATCACAAAGCTTCCGACCAAGGGGCGGAAGCGGTGGCGACGCAGGGCACCCCGGTTGCGTCTGGAGAAGCCCCTCACGAGGTCGTCCCCCCGGATGCCAAAGGTGCCCCAAACACCGCTACGAGCGATCTAGCGGCTACCGGAGCCACGCAGGCCCCTGCGGCGGGCGCGTCCGGCAATGCATCTGTCGCAAAAACTGGCTTTGACCTCTCGCTCCGGGCCCGTGACGAGGTCTGGGTCTCCACCGCTGTGGACGGTAAACCTCCCTCCGAAGCCATCTTGGAAGACGGGCAGTCCATCGCCGTGCATGCCTTGGATCGAGCCATTCTGCGAGTCGGGAATTCGGCGGCTGTCGACATTGCTTTCAATGGACAGAAAGTTAAAGTGCATGGGGTTGAGGGCGAGCCCCGGAATCTCACCTTCACGTCCTCAGGTTTGCAGGTTCCCGAGGCAGCCACCCCAAGGCCTAACTAGCCTTTCCCTCCGCTGCTGCCATGACCCGCACAGGCCCAAAATTTCCCCTTTCGGTGTCTGAAAGCCTTGCCTAAGCCTAAAGGGGTTTGCTAGGAGGTGTTGGCTTTGGTAGCCTTAATGGATCAAATCCACTGGCCGTGATCGCCTGCCCTCAACCTCCAGGCAAACGTTCCATCCCGGCATGAAGGAGATTTATCTTTGTCTGTCAACAATCGTATTTTGTTTACCTCGGAATCTGTGACCGAAGGCCATCCCGATAAGATTGCCGATCAAATTTCGGACGCCATTTTGGATGCCTGTCTGGCGGAAGATCCCACCAGTCGCGTCGCTTGCGAAACGCTGACCTGCACCGGCCTGGTTGTGATTGCCGGAGAGATCACCACCCGCGCGTATGTGGATTTCCAAAGCTTGGTTCGCGGCACGATTGCTTCCATCGGCTACAACAACGCTTTGTATGGATTTGATTCCAACACTTGTGCCGTGATCTCCAGCATCAACAAGCAGTCCGGCGACATCGCCATGGGAGTGGATACCGGCGGCGCGGGCGACCAGGGCATGATGTTCGGCTACGCCTGCAATGAGACCGAAGAGCTGATGCCGATGCCGATCTTTCTGGCCCATAAGCTGGTCGAGAAGCTTTCCGAAGTGCGCCGTAGCGGCAAGCTGCCCTACCTGCGTCCGGACGGCAAGTCTCAGGTGACGGTGGAATATAACGAAGCTGGCAAGCCCCTGCGTGTGGATGCGATTGTTGTCTCCTCGCAGCATGCCGAGAATGTATCCAACGAAGAACTCCGCGCCGATATTCTCAAGCACGTCATTCAGACCACCATCCCCGCCCACCTCCTTGACGCGGGTACGAAATATCACATCAACCCGACGGGCCGTTTTGTCATTGGCGGACCGATGGGCGATTCCGGGTTGACCGGACGTAAGATCATCGTCGATACCTACGGTGGCATGGGCCGCCACGGCGGCGGCGCATTTAGTGGCAAGGATCCGACGAAGGTGGACCGTTCGGCGGCTTACATGGCGCGTTACATTGCCAAGAACATTGTCGCCGCTAAGATAGCAGAGCGCTGCGAAGTGCAGTTGGCTTACGCGATTGGCGTAGCCGAGCCAGTCAGTGTCCGCGTCGAGACTTTTGGCACTTCCAATGTTGATTCCGCCACGCTCTCCGAGCTGGTTCGCGCCAACTTTGAGCTGACGCCGAAGGGCATCATCGAATCTCTGAATCTGCGCCGCCCGATTTACCGCAAGACCGCGGCGTATGGCCACTTCGGGCGTAGAGATCCGGATTTTACCTGGGAAGCGACCGACAAAGCGGCGAGTTTGGCGAGTGGAGTGAAGCAACGCCTGGCTGAGCCAGTTGGGGCCCGCAAGTAGCTTTTAATTTTTTTCATATTTAGAATTACTGACAAAGAAGATACAGGAGACGTATGTCCGCCACAACAGTGAACTGCGATGTCAAGAGTATGGAACTGGCTGATCTGGGCAAGAAGCGCATTGAATGGGCGAACCAATCGATGCCGGTTCTACAGATTATCCGCAAAGAGTTCATCAAGAATCAGCCGCTCAAGGGCATCCGCATTGCGGCCTGCCTGCACGTCACCGCCGAAACCGCAAACTTAATGATCGCGTTGCGCGATGGTGGGGCTGACGCCGTGCTCTGCGCCTCCAACCCGCTCTCCACCCAAGATGACGTGGCTGCGAGCCTGGTAAAGGACTACAACGTCCCCGTGTTCGCCATCAAGGGCGAGGACAACGATACCTATTACAGTCACATCATGGCCGCACTGGATCACAAGCCGCAGATCACCATGGATGACGGTGCTGATCTGGTCAGCATCCTGCACACCAAGCGCGTAGCCGAACTAGCTCATGTGATTGGCGGAACAGAAGAGACCACGACCGGCGTCATTCGCCTACGCGCGATGGCGAAGGAAGGCGCTCTCAAGTTCCCCATCATCGCTGTCAACGACGCGGACACCAAGCACTTGTTCGATAATCGCTACGGCACGGGCCAATCGACGCTCGACGGTATCATCCGCGCCACGAACTTCCTGATCGCCGGATCGAAGTTTGTCGTCGCCGGCTACGGCTGGTGCGGACGTGGTTTAGCCTCGCGCGCTCGCGGCGCTGGCGCTGAAGTTATTGTTACCGAAATCGATCCGACGAAAGCGCTCGAAGCCGTCATGGATGGCTTCCGCGTGATGTCCATGAACGAAGCGGCCAAGCTGGGCGACGTATTCTGTACCGTCACCGGCAACAAAAACGTTCTAGCCAAGGAACATTTCGAACTGATGAAGGACGGCGCGATTATCTCGAACTCTGGCCACTTCAACGTCGAAATCGACATCCCGTCGCTCGAAAAAATGTCCTCCTCGAAACGCACCACACGCAACTTCGTGGAAGAGTACAGCTTGAGAGATGGACGCAAGATTAACTTGCTCGGCGAAGGCCGCCTCATCAACCTGGCCGCCGCTGAAGGCCACCCGCCGTCGGTGATGGACATGAGCTTCGCCGATCAAGCCCTCTCCTGCGAATACATGGTCAAGAACTATAAGACCTTGGAGAATAAGGTCTACATCGTGCCCGTGGATCTCGATAAGCGCGTGGCTCGCCTCAAGCTCGAATCCATGGGCATCAAGATCGACAAGCTCACGCCTGAGCAGGAAGAGTATTTGGCGAGCTGGTCGGAAGGCACGTAGAGCAGTCTTGGTTTTCACAAAAGGGCAGCCTCGGCTGCCCTTTGTCTTGCTCCACCTGAAAATTTGTCATTCCGAGCTAGGCTCGGAATGACAAACGCCCGCAGTTTGAGGTCAAGCAGAGCAATTGGTAGCTATTCGGCGTCCCCGTTTTCCTCAGTGCCTCCGTGCCTCCGTGTCTCCGTGGTAGATTGAAGACTCCGCATGAACGAAATCGCCAACTGGGCCTTGAACGTCGCGCAGCTCCGTGGCGCCACTTACGCTGATGCCCGCGTCATCTCCCACCGCAGCCGCGCCCTTTCCACCAAGAACGGCAAAGTCGGCGGCGCCGAAGACTCGGAATCACTGGGCATGGGCATCCGCGTGATCGCCAACGGTGCGTGGGGTTTCGCTGCCACCGACAACTTGACGCGTTCTTCCGTCGAAGCCGCCGCTGCTCTTGCCGTTGAAGTGGCCTTAGCCTCGGCCCGAGTGCAAGTGGAACCGCTCCAGCTCACGCAAGAAAAACCCGTCGTCGCCGAGTGGACCACGCCGCACCGCATCGATCCCTTTACAACGTCCATCGAACAGAATCTCGCTCTGCTGCTCAAGGTCGATGCCGAACTGCACAGCGTCGCCGGCGTCACGCTTACCGAAACCAGCATGAACTTTGATCGCATCGAGCAATGGTTCGTTTCGTCCGAGGGCGCGAAGATTCACCAAACGAAATTCGCAACCGGAGCGGGCTGCGCGGCTTACGCGTTCGCCGGCAATGAAATTCAGAAGCGCTCCTACCCCAATTCCTTTGGCGGCCAATATCAATCCAAAGGCTACGAACTCATTGAAGAACTCAAGCTCCTGGAAAATGCCCGCCGTGTGGGTGAAGAAGCGGTCGCGCTGCTCAAGGCCGACCAGTGCCCCGAAGGCACGTTCAATCTGGTTCTCGATGGTTCACAGATGGGCCTGCAGATCCACGAATCTGTCGGCCATCCCATTGAACTCGACCGCGTTCTGGGAATGGAAGCCAACTTCGCGGGCACCTCGTTTCTGACTCTCGACAAACTCCGTAAGCTTCGCTACGGCAGCGACCTCGTCAACGTAGTCGCGGATGGCCGCCAGGAGCACGGTCCCGGCCTCGGCACGTTTGGTTACGACGACGAAGGCGTCCCCGCCCGCTGCACGCCCATCATCACCAATGGCCTCTTTACCGGATACTTGTCTTCCCGCGAAACTGCCCACACCATCGGCGAAACGCACTCCGGAGCCACCGTGCGCGCGGAGGCCTTCAATCGCTTGCCCATGATTCGCATGACCAACATCAGCATTCTTCCGGGCGTGGCTCCCCTAACAAAAGACCAACTCATTGCTTCCACCGACAGCGGCGTTTACATGGAAACCAACCGGTCATGGTCGATCGACGACAAACGCTACAACTTCCAATTCAGTTGCGAAGCCGGTTGGGAAATCAAGAATGGAAAGCGCACGCGCCTGCTGAAGAATCCGTCGTATTCCGGCATCACCACGGATTTCTGGAACTCCATGGATGCCATCTGTTCCCGAGACGAGTGGAATCTCTGGGGCACTCCAAACTGCGGCAAGGGCCAGCCCCAACAGACCATGGGCACAGGGCACGGAGCATCCCCGGCACGATTTAGGAACATCCGCGTCGGGAGTGCTTTTCAAGGAAGTTAAGGATGCTAATCCAATCCCAAGCCGCCACCATCTTCGACCGCATCCGCAAGCTCTTCAGCGTCGGGCAACCCGCGGGCGAACTCGAAGTCTCGTTCTCCGGCGGCACCAGTTCGCTCACCCGCTTTGCCAACAACGTCATCCACCAGAACATGACGGAGGAGAGTTCCTCGGTTTCCATCCGCGTTGCTATCGACGGCCGCACCGCCCGCTCCACCACGAACCGTCTCGACGATGAAAGTCTGAAGCGCGCCCTTACTGACGCCGAAACGCTGGCCAAAGTCCAGGAGCCCGATCCCGACCTGCTTCCCATGCCCGAAAACGGCGGCGCACCCACTACTGTCCCGTCCCGCCATTTCGCTGCCACCGCCGCGCTCACTCCGCAAGATCGCGCCCACGGTGTCGAAGCCATCGTCAACATTGCCAAAAAGCACAACCTTACGACCGCCGGAATTTATTCCAGTGCCGAAGGTTTCGAAGGCATCTTCAACTCGCGCGGCCTCACCGACTGGCACAACCAAACGTTGGCTGAAATTTCCATCACCATGCTCGGCGACAATTCCTCAGGCTGGCAAAAGCTGAACTCGCCCGACGTCGCCCGACTTGACCCAAAAGCCCTGGCCGAAGCCGCCGCACGCAAAGCCGCAGACTCCATCAACCCGCTTGATCTGGCTCCCGGCAAATACACCGTCATCCTCGAACCCGCCGCCGTGCTCGACATCGTCGGCTTCATGTTCTGGGATTTCGGCGGGCTTTCGCTGCTCGACCAGCGCTCGTTTCTCAACGACCGCGTTGGCACCAAGCTCTTCGGCGAAAACATCAACATCTGGGACAACGCTGCCCACCCCTTGCAGACCGGCCCAACTTTCGACGGCGAAGGCATGCGTCGCCAACCGGTCCAGCTCGTCGCCAACGGCGTAGTTCGCCAACTCGTCCACGCCCGCGCCACCGCCGCCAAAATCGCCAAATCCGATATCGCCGCCAAAGCCGGTCCCGTCCTAGCCACCGGGCATGGTTTCAGCCTCCCCAACGAAATGGGCGAGATGCCCGGCAACATCGTCTTCGCCGATCCCGCGAATCCGCAAACCATCGACCAGATGATTGCCAGCACGGAGCGCGGCATTTTAGTCACGCGCCTCTGGTACATCCGCGAAGTCGAGCCTTTCGAAAAACTTCTCACCGGCATGACCCGCGACGGCACCTTCCTCGTCGAAAACGGCAAAATTCAGCGTGGTATCCGCAACTTCCGCTTCAATGAGAGTCTCCTCCATATGCTCTCGAACGTCGAAGCCATGAGCCTGCCCGCCCGCGCCTGCGGTGAAGAGTCCTTCGACATGGTCGTTCCCGCCATGAAAGTGCGCGATTTTAACTTCACGGAAACCACCAAGTTTTGACCCGAAATCGACCGAAATTGCCGGTCTAATTCGGCGAGTCATTCCACGTTCTTACCCCCTTCGTACCTGCCCGAACCATTGTTCTAACCCCTACGTAAGTCTCTTTAGGCCAATCAGTTAGCGGTCTAGCCGCCATTTGTTTTTCAAACTTCGGTAACTTTTTTCTAATCCCAAACAGGGGTACTCTCACCACACGATGACTAAGAAAGCCGGAAGGGCGGAGGGCAAGAATCCGATGAAGCCTGAATCGAAACGTAAGAATGGGTCGGAGTCCTCCAGCACGGGTGCGGCTACGGGAGTCGCGCGAGCGAAGTCTCCTTACACGGATGTCCAGGGCGCGCCCCGGTTTCCGCTTGAGCTCCCTGTTTCGCTGAGGTCTGGCGGCCAAGAAGCAATGGCGACTACGCAAAACATTTCGGCGAATGGAGTTCTCTTTCAGGTGGATGCGGAGATGCCGGTAGGCTCCCGCGTGGAGTTCACGATTTCGGTGCCGGCGGACGTGGTCGGTTCGGATAACGATGTCCGTCTCGATTGCCGGGGCCGGGTCGTACGCAATTACGAGAGCGGTGAACGGCGCGGTGTTGGCGTCGTCATCGACGAATACCACCTCGAGCGCCGCTGACGCGGGCTCGTCAAGGATAGAGAAGCACATGGCTAGCGCAGGCTTAAAACTCGCGGACGAACCAGCGGCATTCCTACCGCAGGCCGGAGAGGAATCTGGCATCCGTGTTCTATTGGCGGATCAACAAGCCATTTTTCGCGCCGGGTTGCGCAAAATCTTCGCTGTCGAAGATGACATCCGAGTTGTCGGTCAGGCCGAATCGCTCGAACAGACTATGGGTTCCGCCGGGAAATTCACGGTGGATATCGTAATTTTTGAATCTGCGTTGGCTGCGGATCCCGCGGAAGCTGTCAGCGAATTTTTGCGCAAAGCCCGTGAATCGCGCGTCATCGTTGTGACCGAACAACCGGATCAGGAACTAACCTTAGAGTGCTTGCGCCGTGGCGCTCACGCCGTAGTTTCCCGCGAAATCGAGCCCGACCAACTTGTCGAGTGCGTCCGGAAAGTAGCCAGCGGGGAAGCTTGGCTGGACCAGCAGGGAACGGCTTGGGTCCTCAATGCCTATCGCAACAACACCACGCGTCCGAGCGGCGCCCGTCCCAAAGTGCAGCTCACTCCCAAAGAATCCGTGATTGTCGCTTGCGTCACCCAGGGAATGAAGAACAAGGAAATTGCTCATCGCGTGGGCACCACCGAGCAGGTGGTTAAGAATTATCTACGCAAGGTCTACGACAAGCTTGGGGTGGCGGACCGTCTTGAACTGGCTCTGTTCTGTTTACATAACAGGATTGTGGACCCCAATTCCGTGCCTCCCGCTCCGGACAAACCCCTCTTGCACGCTGAACATTCGAATGGCGCAGCGGCGGGAAGCGGCGGCATTTCGTAAACACGGTGTGCGCGGGCTTCGTCCGACCTGACGGGTCACGAACGACCTGCTAGAAGCAGTTGCGACACGCCCATGTTCCCCATACAATCAAGAAGTCAGCCGCTTTCAATTGCGGACAAGCTAGGCTGTGTGCCAGCAGCCTTCCCGCACAGAAAGCTTCTACCCATTCCTACTGGAACCTCAATCCAGACCGGAGAGATGGCCGAGTGGCTGAAGGCGCACGCTTGGAAAGCGTGTTTAGGGGAAACTCTAACGTGGGTTCGAATCCCACTCTCTCCGCCAG
>JAYTQD010000500.1:0-8574 GCA_043746935.1 Acidobacteriaceae bacterium
TAGACGCCATAGAGAATCCAGCCGAATCAGACGGTTTCGCCAACCGCAAACTGATTCGCCCCGTGCTCAACCGAACCGAACACGGGCAGCACGCTCCCAGCCATGCCGGAAACCACGGCAACGGAGCCAATCACGCGCCCAACCATAACCACGGCCCCAACCATGTTTCGAATCAAAGCCACGGCGCGCCCAGCGGCGATCGTCACGGCGGTGGCAGCAAGAAGACGCCTCCCGCGGAAACCACCCACGCCGAAAACTTTTACTACCAAAAACAAATGCAGGGCAAAGTACAGATGGTAGTCGTGCTCCGCGACGGCGAGGAAGTCCACGGCGTCATCGAGTGGTACGACCGCAGTTGCCTGAAAGTGAACCGTCTGGATGGCCCCAACCTCATGATCTATAAGCCCTCCATTAAGTACATGTATAAAGAGGGCGAAGAAACGAAGTAGCATGGCAGAAACCAGATTGCAGAAAAAGATTTCAGATTGCAGAAGCAACATCTTTCCTCTCTATTAGTTTTGGTTTCATAGTTTTGGTTTCATAGTTTTGGTCTCATAGCTTTTGGGCGGCGCAGCAACTTCAGTGCTGCGATTACAGCCTTCTTCAGGAGCGGCTTTAGCCGCTGAGGTAAGGTTGAGTTCCGTATCAGATGCCGAACCAGCTCAATAAAAGAACGCCTTCAGGCGCTGAATCCCACCCAGTAACTTCCGCCGCCCCACCTCGGTAACCTCGTCCCCACCCACCTCCGCAACTATTCTCACCCATGGGGGTTCCCACCTACATGAACAACCTATTCAGCAAATCTCTGTTAACCCTGGCAGTGAGCGGACTGATGGTCGCCAGCTCTGCTGCTCAAACCGCAGTGATCGATCCCGGCCACCCGCGCGTCAACCAAGTCAACCGCCGCCAAGCGCATCAGCAACGGCGCATTGCCAACGGCATCAAGAACGGCAGCCTGAGCCCGAAAGAAACGGCTCACCTGGAAAACCGCGAGGCCAGGGTGGAGAAAACCGAACAAAGAGATATGGCCAAGCACAACGGCCACCTCACCAAGCGCGAGCAGCGCAACCTGAACCATCGCGAGAACCGCATCAGCCGCAGCATCCACAAAGACAAACACAACTAGTCCCGTGACCGCATGATGTTGACAGCCTAAATCGGGCAAGACCCACGTGGGGGCAGGCGCCCTCGCCTGCCCACGAGCAAGAATCATGCGGTCACGGCACGAGTCGCTGTTGCTGCAAGATTTTTGTAAAAGAAAAGCCGCGGAATTCCCGCGGCTTTTCTTTTGAGGGGACGGGCGGCTTCGCCTCCATCCACCGGCCTCTCCCTAGGTTTTGTCATCCCGACCAGCGGGAGGGATCTGCAACTCAGCTTTTGGGCGGCGCAGCACTTCAGTGCTGCGATCTGCCTTGCACTGCGTCGGGCTTCAGCCCCTGAGGCAGCTCTTCGCAAGAGCCCGAGCTTGCCGAAGGAGCGGAAGTGGTAGTGTTAGCATAACGGAACAATCTAAAAGTTGCGCCGAAAGTATCGCTCGGTCTCTCCCTAGGTTTTGTCATCCCGACCAGCGGGAGGGATCTGCAACTCAGCTTTTGGGCGGCGCAGCACTTCAGTGCCGCGATCTGCCTTGCACTGCGTCGGCCTTCAGCCCCTGAGGCAGCTCTTCGCAACAGCCTGAGCTTGCCGAGCGGCCGAACGGCGGCAAGCACCAGCGAACGCCTGCTGGAACGTGTTCTCTTTGTGGCCGGTGAATCATGTAGAGCGGACACTCCTGTCCGCTGATTTTGGTTTGTCTTTGCGTCTCAGAACGGTCAAGAACAACGTCAACGGCGGCGGACAAGAGTGTCTGCCCTACATAGACGGGTCGCCCTCTACGATCTTTATCTCTTCGTCAGTGAGACTGTAGAGGCTATAGACCAAGCGGTCAATTTGGCTGTCCGTGGCGGCGATTTGGCGTTCGTGCGAGGTTTTCTCCTGCGGTGTTTTAGCGGTGGCCAACCTCTTGTGTAACTCCAACATTTGTTCGACGAGTTTTACCATTTGGTCATGGTGAGATTTTTCGGACGACTTCGAGAAGTTAATGGTACGAATGGGCAACGCTGACAATTCATAAATGCGAATCTCCGGGAACGTCTTGTCAGTTCGGTTGTATTTCTTCTTGAAATAGTAAGCAATTAAAGAGGAGTTTAAAACTCCGAGCAAGAACTTCCCTAGCGTTTCGTCGTGCGGCTTCACAATTTGGAGCAGTTGGCTAGTCACAAAATCGGTGTCGACAAACGTACCGATGAGACGTTCGCCAACGATGCGACGAATTAATAATCTGCTGCCCACAAACAGGGCAGGATCTCGAGGAGCGGCGAGATTCCCGCCATACTTAAGCCAACGAGTTTGCCAGTGGAGTGAATAGCGGTTTACATCTTTGCCCTCAAGATAGCGGCGGTAGGTTGCATCGATTTTTTTCGAAGCTTCGAATACATGATCTTTGGCGTCGGAAGGCCTTTGTGGCGGAGTGCCTTTGCCAGTTTCGTACAGCTTGATGCCAAATTTGACCGTCGCGAATTCTTCAAGCGCCGTTCCTGCCTCTTCGATTTTGGATCGGATCGCCAAATCCTGCTCACGAAGTCCGATATTGAATACCTTAGCTTTGTCTTGATCCCAATATTCCTGCTTCACGGAGTGTGAATGCACGAGTTTGCCATTGTCTGGTACAAGTACCTCTATCTCACCAGAGGCGTCTTTTCCTTTCTTCAGAATCGTAATGATTGGAAGCACGACCACGTTTGCAAAAACTTTTTCCCTAGAATAATCTGCAATTGCTTGAACGCTAGTATTTCCAAGAATAAATTGGCGGAGCTTTGTGTTGCTTTGGTTGTTTAGCCAAGTGTTGGGCGTAATCAGACCAATCATTCCGCGTTGCCGAAGCAAGCGGACACCCTGCTCCCAAAATAGGGCGTAGATATCAAACTGGTATTCAGCGATTTCATACTTTTCGATGAAATAGTCGTATCTCCTGCCGCCTTCCTCTTTCCATTCACGTCCGCCTAAGTACGGTGGATTCCCGACTACGGCATCAAACCCGCCTGCCTTGAAGATTTCTGGAAATTCAGTGTGCCAATCGAAGACGTTAATGCGATAGCGTTCTTCTTCCTCTAGGGGCAACAGCTGCCGACTGTAAAAGTCTGGGCCGATGAGCGAGTTGCCGCACTTGATGTTGTCGCCCAAGTCGGGCAGGGCGCGTTCTTTATACATCAGGGCGGGTTGTAAGCTTTGCTGGGTTTCGCCTTCCAGTACTTTGAGCAGAAGCGACAGTTTGGTGGTTTCCACTGCCTGGGCGTCGATGTCGACGCCGAAGATGTTGTCCAGCAGGATGCGCTTGCGCTCGGCAATGGTCAATCTCCAGCCGCCTCCAGAAGACTGCACCAGCACGGGCTTGCCGCCTTTGGCTAGCTTGGCGGGATCGTTCTCGATATAGAATTTGAGGTGCCATTGCAGCAGGCATTCGTAGGCACCGAGCAAAAAAGATCCGCTGCCGCAAGCCGGGTCGAGAACCTTCAACTTGGCGGCCTGCTTGGGCGTCTTGCCTTCCAGCAGTTTGCCCACGGTGTTCTGGACGATATAGTCGACGATGTAAGTGGGGGTGTAATAAACGCCGCCGGCCTTTTTGACTTCCGGCTTGTCGTCCACTTTGGCGTGGTGGCCATCGGTGAGGCGAATGACTTTGCCGAGGAATTGTTCGTAGACCTGGCCGAGCACGTCGGCGGGTAAGGCGGAAAAAACGTACGGCGATTCGGGGTAGTACAGGCTTTTGAGAATGCCGCGCAGAAGCTTGTCATCCAGGTTGAGGCCGAGCGTGAATTCATCGGGCGCTTCGTGGCGGCCTTTCTCCGCTTTGAAATGAAACAGGCCGGAGTTGTAGCGGTCGTCGGCTTGCTCGAAGAGCTGGCCCAGGCGCGGGTAAATGCCGTCGTTTGCAGCTAAGGCCTGGAGCTTGCCGTAATCTTCAATGCCACGCCCTTCACAGATGCGGAGGAAAATGATGCGATCGATGATGCGCTGGACGGCAAAGTTCAGTTCGCGCTGGGTGAGCTTCTTGTTGCGGAGGGCAAGATTCTCAGCTAGCTCTTTGCGCCAGGCTTCGATGGTTTGCAGAAAGGCATCGTCCACCACGGCGGTGCCGCGCTTGGCTTTGTTCTCTTCGGCATATTTGTCGAACGAGCCTTTAAGAACGGCGTCGCGGGAAAACACGTTCGCGATTTCGTCCCAACGCGCGGCGTATTCGGTGCAGGGAATGTAGAGGACGCGAGCGACGGACGCTTTGTCTTTTTGATCGGGCTTGACGCGGCAGTCGTAGACGGCGAATTCTTCGAAGTCGCTGAGGATGCTGAGGGGCAGCTTGGTCGTCCATGCGTAGCGGCGAAGCTGAAAGGCGGGGCTGACATCATTCTTGATGTCCACGGCTGGCTTTTTGGCTTCGAGAAAAAACTTTCTCGTGCCGCCGATGCGGAAGCAGTAGTCGGGAGCTTTGGTGGCTTCGCCGACTTTGATGGCGTCTTCGTGGACGACGTCTTTGTAGGCTTCGGCGTGGCCCTGCTCGTTATCGATGTCCCAGCCTAAGGCTTTGAAGAATGGGTCGATGAACTCACGGCGGACCTGGGTTTCGTTGTAGCTGCCGGACCTGTAGGAGTCGTGGTTACGCTCAAAGCGCTCGACCAGGTCAAGTACAAGCGCGGGAATCGTCAGCTTAACTTGACTCGGCATGAGAAATTCTTAAAGAGGGATTCTTACAGAAGATCGGTGCGGTGGCAATTCGCATAAGCTAAGTGCGTATACTGTCCCGGAATCGAGGCCATGGCGCAAGCCGAGAAAGAAATGCTTCGAAGCTGCAGTTGCAACCCTGGGTGGCTCGGGTTTACCGTTTCTAAAACGAGCCTGCGAGGCCTGGCTTCCCTTCCCTTGACAGCTCGTTTACAATCCAGACCGCCCAGAGTTTTCTCTGGACCCGATGCGCTAATGGCCGTCCGGTGAAAGGAGTTCTCCATGCTCCGCTCGCGCACTCTCTCTTCGCTTCTGCTGTGTCTCGCTGGCCTTGTGCTTCTCATCAGCTGCGGCTCCGCCCACGATTCCGACGAACACTACATCTTCGTCGCCGCCAATATCCAGGTTCCGTACTGGGACGCGGCGGGCGCGGGCTTCTACAAGGCCGGTGATCTATTGAAGGTGAAAACCAACTTCGTGGGCCCGAAAAGCTATGACCCAAAAGCGGAACGTGAGGCCTTCGACGATGCCGTGCGGCAAAAACCCGCCGGTATCCTGCTCGCCGTCACCGATCCTGCGCTGCTCAAAGACAGCATCGACCAGGCCATCGCCGCCGGTATTCCCGTGATTACGCTCGATTCGGACGCTCCCGCCAGCAAGCGTCTGTTTTTCATCGGCACCAACAACTATCAGGTCGGCGTAGTAGGCGGGCAAAGGCTTGCCAAAGAACTCAACGGAAAAGGCAACGTCGTGGTCTTCACCATGCCCAGCCAGCCCAACCTCCAGGACCGCCTGCACGGCTACCGCGACGCGCTGGCGAACACCAGCATCAAGATCACCCGCGAAGTCGACATTCACGGCGATCCCACCGTCGCCTTCGACACTGCTGGAGAAATCGTCGGCAAGGAAAAAGATAAAGTCCAGGCCTTCGTATGCCTCGAAGCGCAATCCGGAAAAGAAGTGGCCGAGGTGCTCGACCGCTACCATGTCAAGGGCAAGGTTGTGATGGCGATGGATACCGATCCTGGAACACTGGATTGGATCCAAAAAAATGGCATCGCCGCCACCATCGCGCAAAAGCCCTACACCATGGCTTTCGTCGGCTTGCAGATGCTCGACAATCTGCATCATCACAAACCGGCCACGCTCGACGCCGACTGGCCCAAGGACAGCTTCGCCCCCATCCCCAGCTTTGTCGATACGGGTTCCGCTTTAATCGACAAAGCCAACGTCAGCTCGTTTCTACAAGCGAAACAAAGCGCGACGGGCGCGCACTGAGAATGCTCGTGGGGTGATGATCGTGTGGGGCGGACACTCATGTCTGCACATGATCAAAGATTTAGGATTTTCAGAAATAGTGGAAATGGCACGCGTGGGGACGGCCGCCCTCGGCCGTCCTTGGCTTTTAGAGAACTGCTCATGAAGGGGCACCGCGCTACTTCATCTTCGGCAACACAATCCCCTGCTGCGACTGATACTTCCCTTTCCGGTCGGCATAACTCACCTCGCACACCTCATCCGACTGAAAAAATAAGATCTGGCACAGGCCTTCATTGGCGTAAATCTTGGCCGGCAGCGGCGTGGTGTTGGAAATTTCCAAGGTCACGAACCCTTCCCACTCCGGCTCAAACGGCGTGACGTTCACGATAATCCCGCACCGCGCATAGGTCGACTTGCCCACGCAAATCGTCAGCACATCCCGCGGAATCTTGAAGTATTCCACCGACCGCGCTAGCGCAAACGAATTCGGCGGAATCAGACACACTTCCGACTGCACCGTAACGAACGACCGCTCGTCAAAGTGCTTGGGATCGACGACGGTACAGTTGACGTTGGTAAAAACCTTAAACTCGTCCGCCACCCGCAGGTCGTACCCATAAGAAGAAACGCCATAGGAAATCACCCCCTGGCTCACCTGCTTCTCAGAAAACGGGTTGATCATGTCGTGTTCGCGGGCGGTTTTGCGGATCCAGCGGTCGCTTTTAATCATGGGTCTCCTTGGGATGTAGTGGTGCGGGCTGGGGTATCCAGCTATAGTACGGCAGCACGGGTAACATTGACAATCGCGGCTATCTTCCTTAGCATCAGGGACTTGATGGACTTTCGCCAATCGTTCCGGAGGGAGCCTGCCCCATGATTAAGCTGGACATTATTAGCGAAGTGGTAACCAAGACCGGGATCACCAAAACCAAGGCTGAGGCTGCGGTCGAGACTGTGTTCGAGGGCATGAAGAAGGCTCTCGCGCAGGGGGACCGCATTGAGCTGCGGGGGTTTGGCGTGTTTACCGTGCGTCCGAGGAAGACTGGGATTGGGCGGAACCCGAGGACCGGGGCAGAGGTTTCCATTCCTCCGGGGAAGGCTGTGCGGTTTAAGCCCGGGAAAGAATTGCAGCAGATCGAGTAGGGCGGGTTCTCTGCTCTAAATTGTAGATTCCTAACGACAATCTAAGCATTACCCACACCCACGTAGGGGCAGGCGCCCTCGCCTGCCCGCAAGCCAAGCTGCTAGACCCGCCCAGAACCTGTTACGCCCAGTACGTCCGATCCAAAGTCCGATACTGAATCGCCTCCGCAATATGCTTCGTCTGCAACTGCTCACTCGCCTCTAAGTCCGCAATCGTCCGCGCCACTTTCAAAATCCGATCATGCGCCCGCGCGCTGAGACCTTGCTGGAGCATGGCGCGTTCTAAAAGCTTTTCGCAGTCGGCGGAGAGATCGCAAAACGTACGCATCTGGCGTGGAGCCATTTGGGCGTTACAGAAAATTCCTTCTTTGGAAAAACGCTCCGTCTGGATGTGGCGCGCGTAGATGACGCGGTCGCGAATTTGCGCGGAGGATTCTGGCTCGGCGCCGCTACGCATTTCTTTGTAATTCACGGCTGGAACGTCGATGTGGATATCGATGCGGTCGAGCAACGGCCCGGAAATTTTGGAGATGTAGCGCTGGATGAGTGGCGGGGTGCAACGGCATTCGCGAGTACGGTCATTGTGGTAGCCGCAGGGACACGGGTTCATGGCGGCGGCCAGCATGAAGCGCGCGGGGAACGTCAGCGATCCGGCGGCGCGGGCAATGCAGACGGTGCCGTCTTCAAGCGGTTGACGCATGACTTCCAAAACGCTGCGCGGAAATTCCGGCAACTCATCCAGAAATAGCATTCCGTTGTGCGCCAACGACACTTCTCCGGGGCGCGGGATCGCTCCTCCTCCGATCAAGCCCGCGTCGGAAATAGTGTGATGGGGCGCGCGGAACGGGCGTGTGCCGACTAAGCCCGCTCCAGAATCGAGCACGCCCGCCACGCTGTGAATTTTCGTTGTTTCCAAAGCCTCCTCGAACGTGAACGGCGGCAGAATGGTGGGCATACGCTTGGCCAGCATGGTCTTGCCGGAGCCGGGAGGGCCAATCATCAAGATGTTATGTCCCCCAGCGCACGCCACCTCGAGCGCCCGCTTCGCCGTATGCTGCCCGCGAACGTCTTTGAAGTCAACGTGAAACTTCTGTGCATCCTTGAGAAGACTCTCGCGCTCCACGGTAAGCGGTGCGCGGTCGGAGTTCTTATTCAGGAAATTGATGACGTCCAGCAGCGACCCTACCGGATAAACGTCGACGCCTCCCACCATGGCCGCCTCGCGCGCGTTGACGGTGGGCACCACCAAGCGGCGAATCTTCTTCCCCCGCGCTTCGATGGCAATCGGCAGGGTCCCGCGAATCCCGCGAATGCCGCCATCGAGCGAGAGTTCGCCCACAAACAGGCAGTCGTCAATCTCCTTGGGCTTCAGGCCTCCGTAAGCACCCAGAATGCCCAGCGCCATGGGCAGGTCAA
>JAYTQD010000501.1:0-1118 GCA_043746935.1 Acidobacteriaceae bacterium
GGATGCCGACCTGAACCTCGTGCAGCGACGCGCTGCTGGCGGGCTGGCGCAGGCCCAGCGTATGGGCCGGCGCGGTGGCCACGCGGGCGCTGGTGCCTCGGTCAACGGCCAGGATGGCGCTGTTGTCTAGGGGGCCTGGGATGCGGGTGGCGGCCATAGCGAGAGTCGTTGGGGAGGCGCGGTGCGTTAGCGTGGGAAAGGTGTCTAGTTGTCAAGTCCCGGAAGAACAAGTCCCCGCAATTTCGGGGTGAACGGTGCGCAACGGCCTCGTCGGGCGTATCAATAAAGTGCGCAAACTTAATGGCATTGCCCTTGGCTCAACTGCGCTTGCGGTCTCAGCATTGAGGGTTTCGCCGGCTGAAGTTTGAGAAGAAACGATGCAGCCGTGTGGCTTGCTTAGAAGCGTGAGGCTCCCTTATCTTTTTTAGATAAGGCAGTAGGTCAACCGGTTTCCGCTTGAGCATCAGGTACAACGTTGTATATTGAAGCAGGCAGGTTTGACTGTGTCCTGAATATTGCTCGTTATCTGGTTCCTCTTCCTCGGGAGGTTCGTGCGGATTGTACTCCTGCCCCTGATCCAGTATTGGTTGCGCCTTCATGAACTCACGGCAAAATGCGATCAAGCATGACTCGTCTGACAGCAACACTTGTTCAACTTCATTCGCCGAAAGCTGGGCCGCCCGAAGGATGCTCGCGGTGTATTCGATCTCTGCGTCGTAGAGTTCTTCCGACACACGAAAAACTGTGCCCGAGAAGACCTTCGTACGAATCGACATCTGCAACTCCGACACTAACAAGCTTCGGACGTCCTGCGCCATGCTGTCTTCCTTCACCATACGTCGACTCCTTTCACGATCTTCAATAGCGTTTCACCAGTATGTCTGAAAGTGTCCGCCGCTTCGTGTTGCCAAGGGGTTTTCGCGGCAAGGTTTGCAACTGTGTGGACATTCTTTCCTCCTACCCGTTGGGGGATGCCTGCATGATGCAGTTCCATCGAGACATCTTTAGTGACCTTCTTGCCCTTCTTCATGACCTCAACACGAAGTCGTGGGGCTTTGCCCTGGGCCATCCGCTTTAGATTCGCCGGAGAAAACGTACCCTTACCAAGCTTGGCCTCG
>JAYTQD010000502.1:0-8562 GCA_043746935.1 Acidobacteriaceae bacterium
CCGAAGCTGGCAATCTCCACATCCGGCTGCGTCCGCCGATCAAGTTCCAATAGGCCTTTATCTTCCTTCTTTTTGCCATCTTCGCCATCCAAACTGCCATCCAGAGAAAGCGCGTACAAATCCACCTGCGGATCATGGATCGTTCGCGCCAGCTCCTCATCGCTCATGCGCAGGCGGCTAAACCATAACCAGTCTTGCCCCACGGCGCGGTAAAGTTTCCGGTACCAAGCGAGATCCGGTTGCGGTACTTTGCGAACGGAGATACCCGGAGGCGCTCCAACCAGCGAAGCCCGGGGCCGTTCCCGCATTTCGAGATAGGTGACCACCGAGGCGATCTTGCCCTGCGGGAGATCGGTATAGCCATCGGAAAATGTCATAAGATTCCAGTTTCACCAGCCGCCGCCACTTCACAGCGCCGCCAAAATGTTAAAATCCTATCGCAAACCCTATCCCAAACCAATGACTTATGCCTGTCTTTTGAAATCAGAGTTCCGCGACGGGCAACTCTCTGTAACCGCGGTGCAGCCTGAACATATTGAGGCGATTCGCCGATGCCGCAACGCCCAGATGGATGTTTTGCGGCAGTCTGCACCCATTTCGCCCGAAGAGCAGACCGCGTACTACGCCGCCAGCATCTGGCCGGACATGCCTCGTCCGCAGCCGAGCAACATTCTTTTCGCATATATCGAGAAAGACAAATTCATCGGCTACGGCGGTCTGGTGCATATCGCCTGGGAGCATCACCGCGCCGAAGTTTCATTTTTGCTGGAGCCGGCGCTGGCCAAGTCCAACGATGACTACGCGCGCTATTTTTCGGTTTTCCTGAGACTCATGCAACGAGTTGCATTCGACAATCTGAAGCTCCATCGGCTTTTTACCGAGACATACGCCACCCGCGCGCATCATATTTCTGTTTTGGAATCTACTGGATTCCTCCGCGAAGGTGCTTTAAAACATCACGTGTGGATTCATAATCAACCAGTGGACTCACTGATCCACGGCTGCGCGAGATCGCCAGCAATGGCAGAGGCTGAATGAAGGGCCAGCGCGTTTTTGTCAGCGGCGGCGCCGGCGTGATTGGCGTGGAGATGATCCCGCGCCTGCTGGATCGCGGAGCCACGGTTTTCGTCGGCGATCTGAAACCAAGGCCGAAGCAGTTTCCCGCCGCCGTCCATTATCGCCAAGGCGACCTCAACACGCTGACCGAAAGCGAGCTCGCGGCTTTTGTGCCGGAAGTCTTGATCCATCTCGCCGCCACCTTCGAGCGCTCCACCGAATCCTACGCGTTCTGGGAAGAGAACTTCTGGCACAACGCGCGCCTGAGTCATCACCTGATGACCATCGCCAAGGATTTGCCAACCTTGAAGCGTGTGGTCTTTGCGTCCAGCTATCTGATCTACGATCCGGCGCTTTACCAGTTTGACGCGCCGCAGTCCCGTGCTGTTTCACTCAAGGAATCAGATCCGGTGCTGCCGCGCAATCTCACGGGCATGGCGAAACTGGCGCACGAGATCGAACTGCGCTTTCTGGATAACTTTGGCAGCGCCGCATTCACCACCGCCTGCGCCCGCATCTATCGTGGCTACGGGCGCAATTCGCGCGACATCATTTCCCGCTGGGTGCGCGCGCTGCTCGCCGGTGAGCCCATCACCGTCTACCGTCCCGAAGGCCTGTTCGACTACGTCTACGCTAAGGATTCCGCCGAAGGCCTCATTCGCCTCGCCAACTCCTCTGTCACCGGAGTCATCAATCTGGGCACGGGCCGGGCGCGCCGCGTGCAGGACGTGGTGGATATTTTGCGCACGTATTTTCCGCAGATGCGAACGGAACAGGCAACTTCTGACATCCCCTTCGAAGCCTCGCAAGCCGATACAACAGCTTATCGAGCCGCAATTGGATGGTCACCTGAATACGATCTGGAGCGAGCTATCCCGGAGATCATTGCCCATGAAAAAGCAAAGCATGCCGAGCGGGAGCAGCCGCAGCTCGCCATCGGCAATGTTCTAGTTACTAGCGCCGCGAAGAAAGTTCCGATGGTCCGCGCCGTGCAAGCGGCGGCCCGCAAACTGCATCCCGAAGCCAAGGTGATAGCCGCGGATCTCGACGAAAACGCCCTGACCCGTCACGTGGCCGACGGATTCTGGAAGATGCCCCGCACGACCGATGCCGAGATCGCGGCACTCCTGGCAGGCTGCAAAGAGCGCGGCATCCGCACGATCTTTCCGTCGCGCGACGGCGAACTTCTCTTCTGGTCGATGAATCGCGCCCGCTTCGCCGAAGAGGGAATTGACGTCGTTGTTTCAGAAATAAAAACTATCCGTATCTGTCTCGACAAACTCGCCTTTGCCCAGTTCGGAGCCGCGCAAGGCCTGTCCTTCATTCCCGCCGGTCAGCATCCTGATGAAGTCGGCGCGGGCCCTTTCGTCGTCAAGGAGCGTTACGGCGCGGGTAGCCGTAAGATCGGACTGAATCTTGATCGAAACGCCGCTCTCGAACATGGCCGCCAGTTGGGAAACCCCATCTATCAGCCATTCGTTCCAGGAAAGGAAATCAGCATCGACGCCTGGGCCGACCGGTTTCACCAGGTCAAGGGGTTGATCCTGCGCACCCGCGACCAAGTCGTCGACGGTGAGTCTCAGGTCACCACCACATTCCGAGATCCCGCCATCGAAGCTACAGTGCTCCAGGTTCTGCAAGCGCTGCGGCTGCGCGGGCCGGTCGTCCTGCAAGCTATTCTTGATGCCAACCGTCATCTTCACGTCATCGAGTGCAATACCCGCTTCGGTGGCGCTTCCACTGCATCCATCGCCGCTGGCCTCGATAGTTTCTGCTGGAGTCTTCTCGAATCAAGTGGCGCTGATGTCAGCGACTATCTGTTCCAGCGCGTGCCGGGGGAAGTTCGCCAAGTGCGCGTTCCTAGCGATACGCTTGTTCATGGTTCCACTTTCTAAATGGTCCTAGTTTTCGATCTCGATGACACGCTCTACAATGAGCGCTCCTACGTGGAAAGCGGTCTGCGCGCTGTCGCAGAGTTCGGCCAAGAAGCCTTCGGCTGGAATCGGCAGGCCTCTCTTGGTTGCATGATCGACGCGCTGAATCGCGAAGGACGCGGCACCATCTTCAACCGGTGGCTGGCTTCCCATGGGCGTGATCAAAAAAGCCTAGTCCAGAAATGTGTCCGCATCTACCGCCATCACACGCCGCGTCTCCGGCTCGATCCTCATGCGCAAAAGCTTCTTACAAGCTTGAAGAACTATCCGCTGTACGTTGTAACGGACGGGCACAAAGTCGTGCAGCAGGGGAAAATTGAAGCATTAGGCATCGAGCGGCGCTTTCGGAAAATTTTCATCACGCATCGCTACGGTCTCCACCACGCCAAGCCTTCCACGTATTGTTTCGATCTCATCAGGAAGCGCGAACGCTGCGACTGGCGGGACATGGTCTACATCGCCGATAACCCTGCCAAGGATTTCGTCAACCTCAACAAGCTCGGCGTCACCACCGTTCGCGTGCGCACCGGCATGCACAAAAACGCGCAAGGGCCGAAAGCCTGCGACGCGCGCTATACAATTCCTAATCTGAGCCACCTCAGAAAACTTCTTTCGCTGGGAACAAAAACGTTGGGAACAAAACAAGGAGCATAACGCAATCATGTCCGTCGGCAATCCTTTCCAATGGCAAGCAGTCGACACCTTCGCAGGGAACCACTTCTCTCCGAAGACCGCCGAGGAGCGCTCCTGTCCCGTATGCTCTTCCCAGCACAATCGCACGTTTCAAACTCTAAAAGACCTGCAATATTATTGTGATTCCGCTGATCTCCCCAAGCGCTTTCATCTCAGCGAAGCCCAGTGCTTAGAATGTTTTTGCGTTTTTCAAAATCCTTCTTATTCAGCTTACGGTTTCCAGGTCATCTTGGCGGAAGCAGGCTGTTCCTACGGCGCGTCCACAGGCCGCGACGATGAAACGATTGCCTGGCTCCACCGACATAATCTCCTGCGCAGCGGCACGTGTCTGCTCGACGCCGGCTGCTACGACGGCCGCTTTATGGGCAAGCTCCCCGCCGACCTCTACAAGATCGGCGTGGACATCGACGAGCCAGCTCTCGAAAAGGCTCGCCAACAGCACAGTGGCCCAAACACCGAGTTCATTCTCGGCGAGTTCGAAACCTTCCAGTGCGAAAAGCAGCCTGATGTTGTGCTCATGCTCCACGTTCTGGAGCATTTAGGTCGCCCCTCCAGCGCGTTGCAAAATCTGCGCAAGATCTCGCATCCGGAAACACAGCTTGTTCTCGAAGTGCCAATTATGGAACTGGGCTCTACCAACGACATCAACGGCTCCTTCCCGCCCCTGCACCTGACGCACTTCACCCGCGCCAGCCTGCACAACTGCATGACGGTTGGCGGATGGCAGATTCAAGAGGCCGATAAACTCAAGGAATACAACGGCTATCGCGTCATCGCCTCGCCCATTCCAGAGAGCTCTTCCACGCCGCGTTTGGAGAAAGACGCACAGGCCTATGAACTACTCGCCGGACATCTAGAACGCTGGTACCAAGCCCAGGGCGAAGTCGAGAAACGCCTCAGTCACTTCAGCGAGTTCTCGAAATACGTCCTCTGGGGAAGTGGCTTCCACACGGAAATGCTCTACCAACTGACTTCACTCTTCCGCCAACCGGACCGGCGATTTCTGCTCGTCGATATGGATCCGCTCAAGCAAAACAAATCCTGGCGCGGGGTCACCATTCACACGCCGCCCGTGCTTGCAGGTGTGAATTGGACGGAAGCCTGCTTCATTCCATCCAGCTATCAGCATCACGATGCCATCACGACTGCCGCCATGGGCATGGGCGTCCCCAAAGAGCGCATTGTTTCTCTTTACGATACGGTGCGGATTCGTTAGACATCAGCGCCGCGACCGGCTTCGCGGCGCGGCTTTCTTCTTCACCGATTTCTTCGGAAGTTTGGCGGTCACGAGTTCATACGACGTCGCAATCAGCTCTTTGAGTTCTCGAGCCGGAAGGGTGTCCAAAGCTTCCAGCCCTACCCAACCATACCGCCCCACATACGGTGCCGGAGCCATCCCTTCCTGCTCAATCAATTCGGCAAAGCTCTCTGGTGTGCATTTGAAACAAAGCCGTGGCCGCGCATCAATCTCCAGCGCCGCCACCACGAACATCTTGCCCATCACCTTGAAGCAAAGGTCGTGCCCCCATTGAATATTCTCCGTGGTCTTCGGAAACGAAAGACAATAAGCGCGAAGTGCTTCGATATTCATCAAGTGTGATCACCTCAATCTGCCCGGGTGCCCCGTCCTTGTCGCGTTCTTTGCGACAGAGCCCGCCCTGAGCGAAGTCGAAGGGGCGGGGGCGGAGTCGTCAACCCGTCACCCGCTCATACGCCGCCGCCAGACTCAGCACCGTCGCCTCCGCTCCCGGCGCGCCCGTGATCTGCAAGCCAATCGGCAAACCCGCGCTCGTCCGCCCACACGGAATCGAAATGGTCGGCCAACCTAACACATTGAACGCCCGCGTATTCCGCAACGTGAGTTGTTCCTTACTACGCAGAGCCTGCGGGTCAGCCAAAAGCTCAGCAATCTTGAAGGGAGGCACCGGAACCGTCGGCGTCACCAACGCATCCACGGTTTCAAATATGCGAACTGCCGATCGCCGCACCTCATCCAATTCGCGCACCACTGCGTTGTATGTTTCCGCGTCAATCTCGGCGCCTGCGCGGATTCTCCTCAGCGTCTCCGCCTGATAAAGTTCAGGCGTCTCGGTGACATACTGCCGGTGGTAGGCGTACGCCTCAGCCTTGGTCAGCAAATTGGACAGGTTGTTGATGGCGTCGAGGCTGACCTCGAACTCCACCGTCTGCTGGTTTGCCGAAAGCTTCTTCAACACCGTCAGGGCAGCATCTACCGATGCTTCAATCTCAGGATGCAGCGAGTCGTAAAAATGCGCCCTCGGCACGCCAATTCGCAAAGGCGACGGATCCAGCGCCACGGCAGCCGCATAGTCCGGCGCGCCGTCAGGAGCCAGCACCTGTAGTAGCAGCGCCGCGTCCATTACCGTACGCGTTATTGGACCTACGTGGTCGAGAGATGTCGAGAGAGGCACCACGCCTCGCGCGCTCACCAATCCATAGGTTGGCTTCAAACCCACGATACCACAGAACGACGCCGGTTGCCGGATTGATCCTCCCGTGCAAGTGCCCAGCGCCGCATAACAAAGCCCAGCCGCCACCGCCGCTGCTGATCCAGAAGAAGAACCGCCCGCCGAGTACTCAGGGTCGAGGGGATTGCGTACCGGACCAAATGCGCTCACCACCGAGCTTGCCCCGTAGGCGAACTCGTGCAGATTGAGTTTGCCCAAAAACACCGCTCCAGACGCCTTGAGCTTTCCCACAACCTCGGCATCCTCAGCAGGAACCCGATTTCGGAACAGATCACTCGCTGCCGTCGTGCGCACGCCGGTCGTATCCAGCAAATCTTTCAGCGCAATCGGAATGCCATGCAGCGGCCCTCGCCACTGGCCCTTATGAATCTCTCCTTCCGCCGTTCTTGCCTCAGCCAAGGCCGAGTCCGCCGTGATGGTGATAAAGGCATTCAGTCCCGGGTTCCGCTGCTCAATGCGCCGCAAGCACGCTTCCGTCAACTCAACCGGCGAAACCTTCTTCGCGCGCACGAGCTGCGAGGCCTCAGCCAGCGTGAGTGCCGTTAAAGTCGAGCCGCCGCCGCTTAGAACATTCTCCATGGCGGCAATTATCACATGGCTCAAGAGCCGCTGATTTTGGGTGCGCAGCATTTTAGAGAGTGCGTGACAACTTCCTCAACCTCTGTGTCGCATCCTCTGGTGAAAATTTGTCATCCCGACCAACGGGAGGGAATCTGCTCTTGCGCTTTTGGGCGGCGCAGTGTTTCAGCACTGCGATAATGTGCATGTTTGAGTTCGGCTTTAGCCGCTGAGGTAAGGTGTCAGCTCGACAAGAAATTGTCGCAGAAACGGTTGAGTGCCTCACCTGCTCCGGCGTATCATTCCCGTTACACTTGTCGCCAAGCGGAGACACTCACTCATGGCCACCAACCCGAGCATCCCCGAAATCCTCAACTCTTACAACGATCGTGCCTCGCTAGCGGAAGCGCTGACGATTCCCGCGCCCTGGTACACCGACGACCGCATCGCAGCCCTTGAGCGCAAGACCGTCTTCAGCCGCACCTGGCAGGTCGTTGGACGCACCGACCAAGTCACCAAGCCGGGCGACTACCTCACCGCCAACATCGCCGGCGAACCTATCGTCGTCGTTCGCGGTCAGGACAATCTGCTACGTGCCTTCTTCAACGTCTGCCGCCACCACGCCGCCGCCGTTATGACCGAGCCTTGCGGCCATGCCTCTATCCTCCGTTGCCCCTACCACGGCTGGAGCTATGGCCTCGACG
This sequence comes from Acidobacteriaceae bacterium, assembly GCA_043746935.1. Taxonomy (GTDB): domain Bacteria; phylum Acidobacteriota; class Terriglobia; order Terriglobales; family Acidobacteriaceae; genus JANXUC01. Next base: position 7,435 of record JAYTQD010000502.1, read on the forward strand.
GCGCGCTGAAAGGTGTCCCCGAGTTTGCCGGCGTTCAAAGTTTCGATCCCGCTAAAAATGGACTGGTTCCCGTCGCCGTCGATACCTGGGAAAATTTCGTTTTCGTTCACCTCGACCCCCACCCCGTTCCACTCAAGGAATTTCTCGGATCACTTGCCCCGCGCATCGCCCCTCTCGAAGTTTCCAAGCTCGGTTTCTTCCAGCGCAAAACTTACAAGCTCGATTGCAACTGGAAAGTCTACGTCGACAACTATCTCGACGGCGGCTACCACGTGCCGCACCTGCACAAAGGCCTCAGCAGTGTTCTTGACTACACGCAGTACACCATCGAAAACGATGGCCGCTACTGCCTGCAATCCAGTCCCATGGTTTCGTCCGCCGACGGTGCCGCCGTCGAAGACGCCGCCACCTCCGCCACCCGCACCGGCGACCGCGCTTACTACTACTGGCTCTACCCCAACTTCATGATCAACTGCTACGCCGGTTACATGGACACAAACCTGGTGCTACCCATCGACACCGACCACTGTCAGGTCATTTTCGATTTTTACTTCTCTGATGTCAGCGAGGCTGCGAGGGCGTACAACACCGAAAGCGTGAACGTCAGCAATCGCGTGCAGACCGAAGACGAAGACATCTGCGCCTCCGTCCAACGCGGCCTGAAATCCCGCGCCTATGGAGCAGGCCGCCTCTCGGTCCGCCGCGAAACCGGTGAACATCTCTTCCACCGCCTGCTAGCGCAAGACCTAAAATCTGGTCTCAATCAACTGGGAACTCCCTCCCGCGCCGCCGACTAATCGCCCGTGTGGCACGGACACTCCTGTCCGTGCGGTCTTGAACCGCTTCAGCATCAGGTCTGGGTGCCCCGTCCCTATCGCGTTTTGTGCGACAGAGCTTGCCCTGAGCGAGTCGAAGGGCGGGGCTTTCGCAGCCTAACTTCCGCACTTGCCATCAAAGTAATTGACCCGTTCGCGTCGAGATCTGTGTAAGGGTCGTAGTCGTCATCCGGATACCACTCCCCGCGAAACAGCGCCGCCTGTCGCGCCACGCTGCAACGTTGCACATGCACGGCATCGTAGAGTTTGTGCGGCTGGCACGGCGTCCCCCAATCCCCTCCCCAAATCAACC
>JAYTQD010000503.1:0-1118 GCA_043746935.1 Acidobacteriaceae bacterium
CCAATCGCGTGGGAAGTGGAAGGGAATTAACCTGATTAAAGCGGTTAACCAAGGTTGAAAGGGCGACGATTAACATCAATACCTGGACGATTCTCAAATTCCTAGCGCGCTGGACTGGTCGACTCATTTGGTATGCGCTCGTTGTCGCTGGTTATGTCGCGATCTTGGTGTTGGATCTAGTTGGCGCGCTACTCGGCGGCCTTACTTACATGTCGATACAAGCCGATCGAGCAACCCGAGCCCATCACCACCGTAATTCATTCAACCGAGCGCGGGGTCGGTGATCCCTGGCCAGGCAATACATCGGCTCTAAGATCTGATCATCGGCGCCATCATTCGCTTCCAGGCCAGCGCCAGTCTGAACGTATAATTCCCTATAGCGCTCTGCCATAATACTCAGGATTGCTAACTTCGAGACGCCAGTGATTAAGGTTGCCATGATCAGCAGTACATCGATCGACTTGCCTGAGCACCGCAAAGTCGTGATGGAAGCGTGCCAGCGCCTAGATATTTTTCCAAAAGCGATGGAGCATCTGCCCGCGCGCGATGCAGACGCCATTAAAGTTTCCATGGAGATGGTCGAGGTTGCTGACATTTACATTGGGATATTTGCCTGGCGCTACGGACACATCCCTGAAGATCACGACATTTCAATTACCGAAATGGAATTCAATCGCGCCGTAGAGCGCGGCATCCCCATTTTGGTATTCTTAATTCATGACGACCATGCCCTTACGCGTAAGATGGTCGAGGCAAACGAAGCTGCACAAACGAAACTTGAAGCGCTAAAAGCCCGCGCCCGCAAAGGCCGTGGCCGCGCCGAATTTAAGTCCCCGGAAAACTTACAAACCTTAGCGCTACACGCGCTGGCGGACTTAAAAGCACGCGAACAAACTGAAGGCGCGAAGCCCTCCAAAACGAAAACCAATGTAACGCAAGTCCGCCAAGCCTATCTTGAATGGCTGCGTCGCTCCTGCGAGAGCGTCGAGCTGCTTGGGTTGGATCTGAAGGACGCACAAAACGTTCGCCTCGGCCAAGTGTATGTGCCCGCCGTGACCGCTTCCCGCTACGAGAAACGCGAGGGTGAAGAGGACGACGGCATGTCCTCGCGCGACCTG
>JAYTQD010000504.1:0-3202 GCA_043746935.1 Acidobacteriaceae bacterium
GTTTTCCCCAACCCACTCGTCGCCAACGACGGCGGACGCGTCTGGCACGGCATTGGCCCCCCGCAGGGCCGTTTCCTGTCCTCCATCGTCGTCGCTCCCAGCGCTGGCCGCCTTCCCGGCACCTTCTACGCCGCCGGCCCCAGCGGCATCTATAGCCTCTCGTCCTTTGGGCAGTGGGTGCAACACAGCGATCTCAACGTCAACGTCATCGCCTTCCCCAGCGCCAAATCCGGCTGGGCCGCCGGTCCCAAAGGCCTAATCGCCCACTGGAACATCGAACCCGCCGCCGGTGTCCAAAAACCTTGACGTCCAGCCTTGTCCACGTGGGGACGTCCGCCCTCGGCCGTCCGGCGGAACGCAGCTCCGCTGCAACCGCAACTCACTTCCCAAGACCAATGCAAGATTTCCAGCCAACCCCGTTCCAACGTCAGCATCAGACCTAACGGAGGAAACCCATGCCGCGCCTGCTCACGTCGATCACGCTAGCAATTTTGTTCAGCCTCACCGCCCACGCCCAAACCCACGATTCCAGCCGCCTGCCCGTCAAGCGCGTCGTCCTCTACAAGAACGGCGTCGGCTACTTCGAGCACTCCGCGCATGTCCAGGGCACGCAGGAGCTCAACATCGACTTCACCACCGCCCAACTCAACGATGTTCTCAAATCGCTCACGGTTGTCGATCTCGGCGAAGGCCGCATTTCTTCTGTGCGCTACAACTCGATTGCCCCGCTCAGCGAGCGCCTCAAAGGCCTTCGCCTGCCCTTCGGCGAAGACGTAGGTCGCGATGACTTCCTCAGCGCCATGCGCGGCGCTCGCGTCGATGTTCGCAATAGCGATGTCCGCAGCGGCGCGGTAACTTCCACCGGCAAGCTCCTGAGCGTTGAGAAAGTGAAACACCAAAATGCCAAAGGCGAAGACCTCTACGAGACCACTGAGTTCGCCATCGTCACCGATTCCGGCGAGATGCGCAGCTTCGTGCTCAGCCCACTCGTCTCTGTCCACCTGGCCGACCACGAACTCACCAGCGAAGTCGGACGTTACCTTGACCTCGTCGGCTCTTCCCGAGCTAAAGATCTCCGCCAGATGACCATCACCGCCACAGGCACGGGCGAGCGCAACATCTTCGTCAGCTACATCAGCGAAGTTCCCATCTGGAAGAGCACCTACCGCATCATCCTTCCCGACGAAGCCACATCGAAGCCCGGCGCGAAACCGCTGCTGCAAGGCTGGGCCATTGTCGACAACACTATCGGCGAAGACTGGAAGGACGTGCATCTTTCCTTGGTAGCCGGAGCGCCGCAGTCGTTTGTGCAGAACATTTCGCAACCGTTCTATGCGCGGCGGCCGGAGATTCCATTGCCGCAATCCGTGCAACTTACCCCGCAGTCGCACGAGGCAACAGTGGAAGGAGAAGTGGAACACAGAAGTGGCATCGGCAGCGGTAGCGGAGGAGGCATTGGGGCAGGAACTATGGATGGAGGGATCGGCGGAATCATGGGTTCCGCTCCGGCCGCTCCGCCGCCGCCCCCGAGCAGTAGAGCCCAGTATGGCAAGCAGATCGGTACCGCCAGTGAAATGGTGGAAGTCAATGCCGAAAAGATCGAGAACTTACCCATCGAAGCCGAAGGCAAATCCATTGGCGACTTCTTCGAATATGACCTCAAGCAAAACATCACCATCGGCCAAAATCAGTCCGCGCTCGTGCCCATCGTGCAGTCTCGTGTGGAAGCAGAAAAAGTTACGCTGTGGAACGCTGACTCGGTTCCTCTGCTTGCGCTCTGGATCAAGAACACCACCGGCCAAATGCTGGATTCCGGCAGCTTCAACATCACCGAAGGCAATACCTTCGCGGGTGAAGGCGTTTTCGAAGTTCTCCATCCCGACGAACGGCGTTTGCTATCCTACGCTGGCGATTCTGCCCTGCATGTCAAGACGCTGACAAATTCCTCCAGCACCCCATATACCAGCGTCCGCATCTTCAAGGGCAACATGACGATGACGAGCGAAGAGCGCAAGAGCACGAAGTACACCTTGCGCAACGCGGATTCCAAGCCGCGTGTCGTGATCGTTGAACATCCTTCCCAGGAGAATGCTGGATGGAAACTCAGCCCGAACACGCCCAAGCCGGAAGAAACCACAGCATCGTTTCAGCGCTTCCGCGTCAGCGTGGATGCGGCTAAGACCGCAGAGCTGGCCGTCGATGAATTTCATACGCTTGGCGCCACCACTGAGCTTTCCAATCTCGACGACGATCAAGTCAAAGTGCTCGTCGACCAGAATCGCTTGACGCCCGCCATGAAGAAAGCCTTCGACGCCGTGCTAGCGCAAAAAAACAAAGTCAGCGCTCTTGATTTGCAAATCAAGCAGCACAACGACGAAATCACAAAAATCACCGCCGATCAAACCCGTCTCCGCGAAAACATGAAAGCCCTCAAAGGCAGCGCCGACGAAAAAGCTTTACTCCAGCGTTACGTCCACGAACTGGATTCCCAGGAAGACCGTATCGCCGCGTCGCGCAAAGGAATTGAAGACATCCAAGCGCAACGCGATCAGGCGCAAGAAGATCTGGACAAGCTCATAGACGGCATCGACCTCGACGAGCATTTTTAGCCCAGTCGCGGGTGGAGGCACGAGAATCTCCGCCTTGGGCGGCAGGCGTTCCGAATGTGCAAAAACTTGCAGTTAAGATCCAAAAATACGGTTCGAATCTCTGAAAAGTGGGAGGGGGGAGGCCCCCGGAATTGGAGGTTCGGGGACAGAATTCCGGGGAGGGGGTATGCACCGGAATTTACATCTCCGTTACATCTTGGGGGCAGGCGCACGGGCGAGAAAACCCGTCTCTCCTTCGGCTTTCTCGATCCCCGTTTTGCGCTTCCCAACACCCTCTGAGTACGATATATTCTTGCCCCATGAGCGATGCCACCGTTTTTTGCAACCAATGCGGCCAAGCCGTCAACGCCGCCGCCAGTTTCTGCACCAGCTGCGGCGGGACGCTAGCGTCGAGCACCGTCCCAGCCATTCCGTCAGTGCAAACGGCGGTTTCCGGTTATGGCGCATCTCAATACGGAGGCTTTTGGATTCGCTTCGTAGCTCACCTCATCGACTCTGCGGTCGTGAACGTCGTGTTGGTTCCAGTCGTTGTTCTGCTGATGGGGGGATACTTTGCCACGCACCGTGGCTTTGGACAAGATCCTCAGCAACCG
>JAYTQD010000505.1:0-3199 GCA_043746935.1 Acidobacteriaceae bacterium
TGGGCACGGACCCGGCTTACGTTGAGGACGGACTTATCATCGGCAATCTCGCGCAAGATGGGAGCGATGGCTTGGAGTTCCTGTAGATCGTTGTCCTTGGCCATTTCCTCTATGCGCTTGAGATCTTCTTCGAGAGCCAAGGGCTGATAGTGATGAAAAAATTGCAGGTGGCGGGCGAATTCCATGGTTAAAGCAATACTTTGAAAAATTCTTGTAAGCTGCTGAATCTCCATATGAGTCGAGTAGTTATATTCCGTCGCGTGGTGACGGGTGGCATCTTGGTAGGCCAGCGTTTTCTTACCTGTATTCGCTTGGCGGCCTTTTTTGTAATCCACGTCGCCTTGAAAATATTTGGCGTTTGCCGCGAGGTCGAAGAGGCGGGTCACATTCGCATCCGACATCGTAAACCTGTAGGAAAAAGGATCACCCTCGGCTTCGGGCGTAAGCTTCCCCACGGATTCGTAAGTGGCCTTGCCGTCCTTCGTCACACGGAGTGAGTAGTGGGATGGAACCGACTCGGGAAAGTCTTGTGTGAAGGTGATGGCGGGTACGGCAGAGTCCGGAGATGGAGTCTGGGCGGCAGATGCCAAAGCGTGTCCAACGAGGCAAAGGACCACGGATAGCCGGACCAGGAACGTGGCAGAGAGTCGGCCCATCAGCGCGAGGCTACGGCCTGCTGCCGCCGCCGGGAGGCAGATGTGTGGAGGTGGCAGATGGCAATCGCCAGGGCATCGGCGGCGTCGGGAGAGTCGGGCGGGGCGGCTAGATTGAGGAGACGAGTGATCATGTGCTGGACTTGTTCTTTGTCGGCGCGTCCGTAGCCGACAACGGCGGACTTGATGGACAGCGGCGCGTACTCGGCAACTGCGAGGCCTGCGCTAGAGGCAGCCAGCATAGCTACGCCGCGCACGTGGCCCAGCTTGAGCGCGGATTTCACGTTGACGGCGAAGAAGACATCTTCAATGGCGACTTCTTCGGGCTGGTCGCGTTCGATGACAGCTTGTAGACCGCAAAAAATCTTATTCAGGCGCTCGGCTATAGGAGTTCGCGCGGTGGCGTGGATGGCTCCGACGGCAATGCAGTGCAGCTTGCCGGAAGCATCGAGTTCAACGACGCCGTAGCCGGTGTGTTCGGAGCCGCAATCTATGCCGAGAACTCGCACTGGTTGAAGTCTAGGGAAAATCTGGAGTTGAGACAAGTCACTTGGGCGAGTCGGCGGGTGAAATCCCGCTGTAAGACATTGCTAAAACAAGACCACGCGGGCGGGGGCGCCCGCGCCACACATGCGCTACTCTTGACCGAACAGTCCGGCGCGATCATAGACGCGCTCGCCCTTGAAGACCACCCACGAGATGCGCTCGGTTACGGAGATATCTTCGAGTGGATTCCCGTCAACGATGAGTAAATCAGCGTCGTTGCCGACTCGGATGCTTCCGATGTGATCATCGGCCTTGAGCAGGCGGGCCGCGTTGTACGTTGCTGCCTGTAGGGCCACGGCAGGAGGAATACCCGCTTTCACCCATAGTGCCATCTCATGCTGCACGGTGGGACCGTGGATGACGAGAAAGTTGCCGGCGTCGCTTCCGGTTACAAGGGTGACTCCATGTTGCCAAGCACGCTTCAGGTTGTCGATTGCGATGGGCATGCTCATGGGGAATTTGCCGATGCTGCTGCGCATCTCATCCATGTCCTTGGAAGTCAGCGCTGCCTCCGTTCCCTTCAGCAGTTCCGCCGTCGCTACTTGTTGCACCAGAGAGCGCTTGAGTAAATCGCCCTTGCCGGCGGCAAAGTCACGGAAGCCCTCACCCACGCTGAGTGTTGGATCGTAGAAGGTTCCCTGGGCTTTCATCTGTTCGAAGAGCGCGTCTGGAATGGCGTCGCGGAAGGAGCCGTGTTCAATGGAGTCCGCCTTTGCTTGCACGGCGTCGGCTACGTCGAGCGCTTCGCCGGTATGGACGGCAAGCGGTAAACCCTGCGCGTGAGCTTCCTGCGCGACGGCCGCGAACAGACTGGTATCCATGCGATTGAACACATGGGTTGCAGCGCCGGATTCGAGAATAGTTTTGATGCAATCGACGTGATCGGTCTTAAGCCCGTCAACCTGCTGACGGGCTTCTTCGGCAGTCTTGGGAATGCGGGTAAATTGCTTCAGGAGAGCTTCGCGCGCGCTTTCCGGTACCTGCTTGAAGTATTCCGTACCGTGACCGCCCGTCGCGGTGAAGAGCGGGCCACAGGTCTGGACCTCCGCACCCAGGCTTTCGCCGCTGGCGATGGTGGAGCGAATCTTGAGAACCGCGTCCAAAACGTCGCCCGTGCTGCGGACGGTGGTCACGCCGCTATAGAGGTACGCTTCCAGATTGTGCAGCAGGATCTTGTGGGCGTCGTAGTCCTTGTCGTCGGAGAATCCGCCGGTGGCGCCCAGGTGGACATGAACGTCGATGAGGCCGGGGAGAATGGTTTTGCCAGCGGCTTCCATCAATTCCGCTTTCAACGATTTTGGATCAGGACCGTCACCCTCGTACACGGCAGCGATCTTACCCCCGCGGACGAGCACGCTGCCGTTCTCGATTACTTTGCCATCGCCGACAAAAATGCGGGCACCGCGAATCAGGTAGGTCTCGCGCCGCGCGAGCTGGCGGCCCAGAATTTTGCCTTTCGCGATTTCCTCACCGGAACGAATTTGCCATGCGCCCATGAGAAGAAAGGGCACCATAACGGCGATGAGCCATAACTTTGAAGACGTACGAATGGTTTCGTCTTTTTCCCAACGGAAAAGCTTCAAGGAGATGAAAAGACCAACTGCGGTCGTAAGCAGCAAAGCTCCGGCGGCCGAACGATTATCGACCAAGCTGTCCTTGCGCAACAACATACCTTGAACGCCCTTGACCAAATAGGTCGTTGGAATAAAGTTCGTGACCGCTTGTACCCACAGGGGAAGCATCGTCGTTGGGAACGTAGCCCCGCTAAGAAGCAACATGGGGAGGTAAGTCAACTGGATGAGGATCTGACTTTCCTGAGTCGAGTTGGCAATCGAGGCAAGAATCAGACCAATGGCCCGGAAGGCCGCGATACCAAGAGAAACGAAGACCAAGAGGGACAGCAAACTTTCCGGCCACGGCATCCCATAAACGAAATGCGCTAAGGAAATAATGAGCAGGATGTTGGGCATGAAAAGAATCCAGCCCGTGAAAACGGAGGC
>JAYTQD010000506.1:0-1114 GCA_043746935.1 Acidobacteriaceae bacterium
AACTTGACGCCGAATCCGAGGCCGAGGCCACCCAGAATTTCTTTGATTTCGTTCAGCGACTTGCGGCCGAAGTTCTTGGTACGAAGCATTTCCGCTTCCGACTTCTGCACCAGGTCGCCGATGGTTTGAATATTTGCGTTCTTCAGGCAGTTGTAGGAACGAACGCTCAGTTCCAGTTCTTCCACCGAGCGGTTGAGCACTTCGTTCATCTGGCTAATCCCGCGCTCTGCCGGCTCTTCGGAAGCTTCGGCCACTTCTTCAAAGTTGATGAAGATGCTCATGTGGTCTTTGAGAAGCTTGGCGGCCTGCCCCACCGCGTCCTGCGGCGAGATTGCCCCGTTGGTCCATACTTCAATCGTGAGCTTGTCGTAATCGGTCATCTGACCCAAACGGGCTGCTTCCACGGTGTAGTTTACTTTGCGCACCGGCGAATGCACTGAATCGATCGGAATAAATCCCAGCGGCAGATCTTCGTCGTAGTTGCGGTCCGCGTTGACATACCCGCGGCCCGACTTGAGGCGCATCTCAATGTTGAGCTTGCCGCCTTCCCCGATGGTTGCGACCGGCATGTTCCGGTCCAGCACTTCCACATCCGACCCGGCTTCGATCTGGCCGCTCAAAATCTGGCCGGCCTGATCCGCCTTGAGGTAAACCGTCCGCAGCCCTTCCCCGGACATCTTAAAAGGAATCTGCTTCAGGTTGAGAATGATATCCGTGGCATCTTCGACGACGCCAGGAATGGGACTGAACTCATGCGCCACACCGTCGATTCGAACGGCGGTAATGGCAGCTCCTTCGATGGAGCTGAGCAACACGCGGCGCAAGGCGCTGCCGATGGTGGAGCCGAACCCGCGCTCAAACGGCTGCGCGGTGAACTGGCCGAAACGCTCAGTGAGCGTCTCTGTGTTCGCGACGAGTCTCTTTGGCTTCTGAAAACCTTTGAACATAGTTTGTTCCTCGGAAATTGTTCCTCTGCGTTTTGGAAGAACGCTTTACTTGGAGTACAACTCCACAATCAACTGCTCGTTTATCTGGATCTGAACTAATTCCTCACGCTTCGGCTGGGTCAGCATGCGGCCTTTCAAGGTCTCGCGGTCTACTTCCAGCCAGTTGG
>JAYTQD010000507.1:0-1114 GCA_043746935.1 Acidobacteriaceae bacterium
CTCGTCAGAGCGGGGATTCTTCTCTAACTTCTGTGTCGCGCACCCGTTGCAGGAGTGTTGCGGGAGGGTGCGCTCCGTGGAAGTTGCCGTGCTCTGGAAGTGCTTCGAAGTGCGTGGTCGACTCCGGACCTCCAAGCACTTCCGGCAGGCCGTCACTTTCGTGTCGCGCACCACATAAGAAGCGCGAGAAAGTGCGAGAGGGTTCGAGAAGAACAGCGTTACTAACACAGTAAGACTAGCGGACGCCACGCCGGGACGGCGGGGCAAAGTCATCTGATGAATGCCAACGGCGCTTAGGCAGAAAACGATGCCAGGCAAGCTGCCAGTACCAAAGAAACAGGCGGGAAGACTGATGAAGATGAGGTCATTGATTGCAGGCTTGCTTTTGAAGCTTGCATGCTGCTGCCTTTTGGGGCCCGTGAGCGCGCTTGGCGCCACGACCAACGGCAGCATCTCGTACGCGGGCGACTTGCAGTCGGCCTTGAACCAGTGCGTCGCATCAGCGTACTCGGTCAACCTATGCAACGACGGCGGCTTCATCGACGGCGCAAGTTGCACCGGCTGCGGAATGGCAGGACCGATTCCTGGCACTGCTTCGTGTCAAGCGACGGAAAGGATGTACACAGCGAACAGGCCGGGCTATTGCTTCACGCTGGTATCCACCACCGCTTTGGCCTTCGTCTACCCTACAACGGCGTGCCCAAGTGGGACAAGTTTCGTCGGAGCGTCGTCAAACGACTGCGAGCCGCAGGGCCTCATCACGCGAGCTAACCAGTATCAGAAGTACGTTGGAGTGCCGACAGACAGCAACACTTGCGTTGGGAATCCGACCAATGTGATTACTGGTGGAAAGGTGTGGGCAGAGTCCGACTTCGTTGGAGGCGACGATGTACCGACGTTCGAGCGGTTCTACAACTCTCTAGTTTTGGACGACCGCGTTGGATTGGGATTTGGTTGGACACACAACTATGCAAAGCGCTTAGTTTTCAAGCTGCACGGGACAGTGGCGGCGCAAAGGGGCCCCTCGTCGTTTAGTGTGGAACGCAACAATCACAATGGTTGGTCGTAGTCGGGGCCGGTGGGCATGTGGGCAAGGCGCGAAGCGGCTTGTCCA
>JAYTQD010000508.1:0-1112 GCA_043746935.1 Acidobacteriaceae bacterium
GTAATCTATTGAGTGGGGCGTGCACCGGATCGAGGCCGTAAACCGCAATAGGGCATTCAAGCCTGCTAGCAAGTTTGGTCCGGGCGCCGTTTTGGAACAACAGACTGTGGCCCGTGGCGACACGGAGAACACGAAGGGGAGATTCACTCATCTTTAGGCGCCTTCCGCGGCACGCACCAGAAGGAGGGGCAGATGGAAGTGCTATACCCGCGGTGCAGCGGTATCGATGTGCATAAGGCGACGGTGGTTGCCTGTATCAGCATAAAAGAAGACGGCAGAGCGGAGAAGCAGAAGCGGCGTTTCGGAACGACAACGGCGGAGTTACGGGAACTAGCCGCATGGCTCCGCGAGTGGAAGGTGACAAACGTGGCGATGGAGGCCACCGGCGTGTACTGGAAGCCGGTGTGGAACATGTTGGAAGGGTTCGAGCTTCTGCTGGTGAATCCGCAGCATCTGAAATCGATTCCGGGCAAGAAGACGGACTTCAAAGACGGGGAGCGGATCGCGGACCTGCTGCAGCACGGACTGCTGCGCGGCAGTTTCGTGCCGCCACAAGCGATCCGGGAATTACGCGATCTAACGCGGATGCGCGCCACTCTGGCACAGGAACGATCTAGTGTCATCAACCGTATCGAGAAGACACTGGAAGACCCGAACCTGAAACTGGGGGTGGTTGCTTCCGACGTGGTGGGAGTGTCGGGGCGGGCCATGCTGAACGCTATTGCGAAAGGTGAAACCGACCCCGGTAAGCTGGCGGAAATGGCGAAAGGAACCTTGCGCAAGAAGATTCCGCAATTGAAGCTGGCGCTGGAAGGCAAGGTTACCCAGCATCACCAGTTCCTGCTCAAACAATGGCTGGACATGCTGGATTTCCTCGACGACAAAATCGAGGTGCTCGAAAAGCAGATTGAGGAGAAAAGCGGCCCTTTCGAGGCTACCGTGCAAACCTGGATGAAAGTGCCGGGGCTGCGGCGGACCAATGCCTATAGCTTACTGGCCGAAATCGGAGCGGACATGAAGCAGTTCCCGACGGCCGGGGATCTGGCATCATGGGCGGCCATCTGCCCGGGAAACCGGGAGAGCGCGGGCAAACAAACCAGCGGAAAGATCCG
>JAYTQD010000509.1:0-8507 GCA_043746935.1 Acidobacteriaceae bacterium
GGATCAGGAATGGGATCTACCCGTGGAGGGGCTAGGGGAATCGTCCTCGCCGTCTTGGGAGGCACGCCCTTGCTTGCCGGAGCCTTGTCGTGCGCGCCACCACCCGCATCTTGGCCAACCGTTGCCGGCTCGGAGGGCAGAACAATCTCAATCGACTGCGACTCAATCAGTTTCGCTACAGGCGGCACTATCGACGCAATCAAAATGAAGGCAATCACCACAGCGGTGACGAACCCATAGGAGTAAAGAAACGAAGAGGGCTTGGTTCGATAAGTACCGTAGCCCACGCCGAACAGCGTCGGCAGAATCGGAGGCTCAACCTGCCGCGGCGCTACAGGCTGCGTAGGCGCGGGTTGCGGCGGCGGCGGCGTGCTAATTTCCGTCATCACTGGGGCTTCCGGCATGAATTCCTGCTTGTTTTCAATCTTCTCAGTATAAACGCAATTGCAAGCTTTGACGTTGCGCACAACGTTACATTTGTACTCTCGGTTAGGATGCCTTTGGCCGGTTCTGGGTGGCTCTTTCTTTATGAATTATTTAAAAATCGACCGGAAAAAGCCCTTGATCTTCCCAAAAAAAGTAGTCGGTTGGGACGGCTTCGCAGCCGGAGAGCCAGCGGGTTTCGGGGCTGGCACCGTGGCCGGTTCGGGTGGCTTGGCCTGCCCTGGCGGACTTTGAGGCTCGGGTTTTTCCTTTTTCGCCTTTTTCCCCTTACGCGGCGGCACCGCCGCCGGCTGCGTAGCCACTGGTGCCTTGGCGGACTCAGGAGCCGGAGGCAAATCCGAAGCCCGGAAGACGAACGGAGCGTCCACCACCACTTGGGGAGGAGCCTGTTGTTTTGCCGGATCCAGCGCCAATACCTCCGCCATCACCGGCGAATTGGGCTTGGGTTCAGAAGAACCATCCGGGGGCGGTGCTGGCTTGTCGCCAGACGCAGGCACGGCACGCATGCTTCCCGCTTCCACCGGGACCGTCGTTAGCAGTTGAGGCTGGCGGGGCGGCGGACAGCCACATTCCAGCGGAACATTCGCATCGGTTTGCGTCAACCGCCCGGAGTGAAACACCACCTGCTCCCCAGGCTTTACCTGGTAAGTCCCGTCCCCCATCAGCTCGGAAACGACAGCCGAAGCGGTATTGCCCTGTAGCGCCCGCACGCAGGTATTACCTTTCGGGTCGGCGCTGATGGCGTAGTGAAACTCTCCGGGTCCTGGCAAGAGAATGCGAAAATCCGGCGTCAATACCGTATCTGCCGCAGAAGCGAGCGAATAGTGCAGCTCGACTGCGCCTTCGCTCATGCCGGTCATCACGCTGCGACCGTTGGCCGAGGGCGTAACGGATGCGGTAGTTCCAGGGCAGATCCGGATTTCGCCGCCCCGCTCCAAGCGCAGGATGGCAGTATCTCCGCCCGCCGTGATCGCCGATCCCGGAGCAACGCGACTTCCCGCCAAAATGATCGCACCCTTCCCGGCGCCTTGCGGAAAACCCAGACCGACCGTGCCTTCCACCAGGACCGCGGGCCGGGACGGTTTGGCCGCGGCAGCCGTCGCGCCCCGCAAGTGAACAACAAACGAATTCCCATTGGCTTCGTATGAGTAATCGCGTTCCCCCAGTAAATCCAGAACAATACGAGTGACCGGCGGACTCTTCTGGAACTGGTTGATGCGCATGGCCCGCACGTCCGGGCCGTTAATCGCAACGCTCGACGGATGCGTGCCCACCAAGGTGTCGGGCAGATCAATGACCAGCCGCTCGGGATCTTTCAGCTGCGTAAAGCCGGGAGCCACGGGCTTCGTGCAAATCACCGTGAGATCGATCCCCGTAGGTACTGTTGTGGTTTCCACTTTGCTGAAAACCGCGAACCCGCTTGCCACCGCGGATGGTGTCTTGGACACCTGCGCCGCGCACAGGGGTACGCCCACGATCCAAACAAATAGCAACGGACTGGCGCGGAAAGATCGCAGCAAGGGTTTGACTCGTACGCAGACTCGATGTTTCAACGATAGCATTGAGTGCCAGCGTAACGAAATAGGCTGCGGGGATCACAAAGTGGCAAGATGACTGATTTAATACTTGTCCGTCTTCGTAGGCGGATACACCTCTCCGTACTTATTGAGGTGCTCTCGAGAGACAGCGGAGGAATGCAAAGTGATTGAGATTGGCGGGTTGTCACCGGAGGCAATGTCCACGTCTCGCGCCTGCGACGCCAATTCCGCTTCAGACGCAGACTCTGCCCATACTTCCAGTTTGTAACGCCCGGGAGGAACATGGCTGATTTGGAAGCTTCCGTCGCGGGCCGTCGTGGCAAAATGCGGCGTCCGTAAAACAACCACGGCCGCGCTCATTTCCGGATGAATGTTGCAAAAAATGAACGAGACCCCCGGCTGCGAAAATCGGACCTTGCGAACCGCGCCACTCTCGTACAAGCCTAGATCAAAAGGTTTGCCACGATAGATTGAGAAAACGTCATGAAAAAAAGGATCCAGATTGGGAAATTCGATCTGCGTGCCCGGTGTAACGACCAGCAGGTGCGGTGAGAACCGCTTGTTCTTCTGCACGAACCGCAGCATCGGCCCAGGCGGAGCAGGCTCACTGGATTGCGTGGAAGTCAGCGACACGACAACATCGCCACTGGCTCGATCACCTTTAGCTTGGTGGATCACGTTCACGCGCCCACTCACGGTCACGTCCTGTGCGATCAGGGAAGTACTCGAGACGAGGGTGAGCGCAGCCAGCAAGAGATAAAGGCGCACCATCAAAAACGTACTCCGGCCGCAATGTTGAGTTGTGCACCAGACGCCGCCACATTGGTGGCCTGCGCTGTAAAGATCCGGCGATACTCTAGTGCAAAAAGCAGGAGCGAGTTGGGCTTGTAAATGAAATTTACAAATTCCGTGCGGTTCTTCTTGAGTGGAGTAGAACCATCGGCCGCATAGGGAAAGTTCACGAAATTGCTGGCGAAGTTCTCATCCTGCCCAACAGCTCCGTTGATCTCGATACGCTCGCTGGGCATCACCTTGAGTTGCACCCATCCCCCGGCGGACTCTAGACCATGGATCCCGGAATGGGGCGTCGTGGCGTCCGGGTAGGAAACGCTCGTCCAGATTCCGCCACCGAGGCCACCCGCAGCCTGCCCACGATACCCTTCGCCCGAGATGGCAAAATAACGCCCCAACGGAATTTTAGCGTCCGCATTCAACGTCCAACTGTCGACCTGTTTGAACAGCACATAGCGCTGCTTGGCCCGATAGCCCGCGATGCCGATGACGAAAGGATACCGCTCGGAAGCGGAACGATCCCACGCGATACGCCCGGAGATGGCCGGCACACGCGATTCTTCACCAGCCGAGGCAATCCGTCCCTGGAATTGCGGGATTTCCTCGGTGAAGGGATCGAGGACTCCGCCTTGCAGAACGAGCAGGGAGCCATCCTTCAGGGTGAAGCGGTGCTGCACCTCGATCTGCGGAGTCCAGACCCAGAGATTTCCCGACCAGGAGAGAGCGGGCGACTCTACGGTCGCGTACGAAGTAGGGTTCAGAGGTGAGAAGAAGGGAATGTCCTGTCCGATGTTGATGGAAGTTTTGGCCCAATCGAGATGCACAGTCGCCGTGCGCAGCCGGATGATGCCGGTGGCCGCGCCATACTCGATGGGGGGAATTCCGCCGCCGAAATCGACTTCGGCGCTGCCAGAGGTTTCGGCACCGTAGAACCTAGGGCCGCGAACGTCAACGCCGAGCAGGGTCTGCGCCAGAGTTCCGCCGACGCCGCCAGAGGAAATATACGAACCTCCGGGATAGGCCAAGCTGGGCAGGTCTTGCGCGTCGAGCACGCCGTGATTTCCGTAGGCGTTGAATAGGATGAGGCCGGAGATGCGGACGGGATATTTGCTCTTGCTTTCGACTTTATCCTGATGGAGCTCGGCTACTTTGGCGGACAAGAAAGCAGGATCCTGGTCGGCGGCGCTGACGGTAGGTTCGGCCGAGGCGGGTTGAACCGGCGCGGCTTCGGCCGTAACGGGCGGTTGAGCAGAAGCGGCGTTCGCTTGCACTTGACTGCGAAGCGCATCCAAACCCTGGCGCAACTCCTCAATCTGACGGCGCGATTCCTTGAGTTCCGCGCGTGTTTCTTGCAGCTCGCGGCTCACGCGCGTGAGCTCAGGCTCCGAATTCGAGGCTTCCTGCGCCACGCCAACCACCGCGCTCGCACACACAAGAACGCCCACAACTTTAAGAAATGTTCGCATTGGTCCCTACAAGAATTGTCGCGGCACGCGGGTCGCCAGCGCAAGGGCACGACCGTGCCAACTGGTGGCAAATCGGTTACTGAAGTGTCTGGCGAAGGGCAAATCGCTTCCCGTAGTCTTCTTATTGCGTGCTCCAGAGACCGTTCCAACATCTTCGAACGAAGCTTCTTGCTTCCATGCTGGCTGTTGTTTTTCTGCTGACAGCCGCCATGCTCTTGCTCGTTCAAGCACGCATGCGCAGTCACGTCCGCGAAGATCTGGTTTCCACACTCCGCGCCGAGTCCGCCGTCTACAACGAAATTGAGAAAGCTCGCCGCGAACAGGCCCAGTTAAGCGCCGCCATGATCGCCGAACAGCCAAGCCTCAAAGCCCTCATGTCGACCAATGACCGGCTCACCGTTGAGGATAGCTCCGAACCCATCTTGCACACCAGTCACGCCGACCTCTTGATCCTGGAAAACGTAAGCGGCGAAATCCTGGCGATCCATTCCAAATCCGATGACGCGCCGGTCTCGACTTTAAAGCACCTGATGCAAGGCTCCACCGGAGAAGAAGATTGGTGGTTCGCCGGCGGTCATCTCTACGACGTAAGCCTGGTGCCCATCGTCGCCGGCATCAACGCCAACCAGCGCCCGCTCGGACGTATGGCTCTCGGTCGCGAGGTATCCTCCCAATCCACAATGGATGCCGCCGCCTTTGGCAAAGCGGCGTTCGTCTTCGACCGGCATGGAGCTGTGCTGCTCAGCTCGCTTCCCCCCAATGAGTGGGGTGATTTCGAGCTTTCGAAACCTCTACTCCAAACGAAATCCGATTCGATTCAGGAAGTCACCATCGGGAGTGAGCGCTACCTCACACATTTTGTCGAGCTACCCGGCGATCATCCCGTCCGGCTGTACTCGCTGCAATCCTACGATCAGGCGACGATCTTCCTGGGCTCGTTGAATCGCTTATTACTCATCCTGGGTGGAGTCGCCGTCGTGGCTGGCGCGATCATTGCGTTTGTCTTGTCGCGGCAAATTACCAGGCCTCTGGAGCGTCTGGCACAGGGCACACGCCAATTAGAAAAAGGCGATTTCGAGTTCCAGATTCCCATTCAGGGCAACGACGAAGTTGCCGACCTCACCCGCGCGTTCGAAGACATGCGTACCAGCCTCCGCCAATCCCGCGAAGGCTTGTTGCGCGCCGCCCGCCTCGAAGCCGTCGGCAGACTCGCCGGCGGCGTGGCTCACGATTTCAACAACCTGGTCATGATCATCAAGGGCTATAGCGATCTGTTGCTCGATTCCGCAACCCCCGAGGCGCGCCCGCACATCGAGGAAATCAAGCGCGCAGGTGATCGGGCGAGCGGCCTAACCCGCCAACTGCTGGCCTTCAGCCGCAAACAGGTTCTTGAACCGCAGATACTCGACCCAAACCAGACGCTAAAAAATATGGCGAAGATGCTGCGCGTTCTAATCGGAGAAGACATCGAACTGGTCACCAGCTTCTCCGACCAGATCGGACGCGTGCAAGCCGACCCGGGCCAGTTGGAGCAAGTCCTCATGAATCTGGCGGTGAATGCCCGCGACGCCATGCCGAACGGTGGCAAGCTCATCATCGAGACACAACCGTGCTATCTCGACGAGTCCTATGCGGCCACACACAGTGAAGTCACGCCGGGTCCCTTCGTCCTCACCGCGGTCACGGATAGCGGTTCCGGCATGAGCAAAGACGTGCTCGCGCAAATCTTCGAACCATTTTTCACAACCAAAGAACCCGGCAAAGGCACAGGCTTGGGCCTCGCCACGGTTTACGGCATCGTCAAGCAAAGCAAAGGACACATCGCCGTGTACAGCGAGCCGGGCGTAGGCACCACGTTCAAGGTCTACCTCCCTTCGCTCGACAAGTCCGTGCCGTTAGCGCTGATGCGTCCAGCCGGAGCAGCGCCTACGGGAACAGGCACAATCCTTCTCGCCGAAGATGAAGCCCCTTTACGCGTTCTAGCTGCGGAATCTCTTAAGCGTCTCGGCTACACCGTATTGCAGGCGGGCAATGGCCTGGAGGCGCTGGCAATTGCCGACCACCACCCTGGCCCCATCGACATCGTGGTCACCGACATCGTAATGCCCCGCATGGGCGGCGCGGAACTGGTCGAAAAGCTAAAACAGAAACGCGACGACTTTGCCGTCATCTTCATGTCCGGCTATACCGAGGTCGCCGCACTGGAAAATACCCGGATCGGAAGCGATGCCATCTTGCTCAACAAGCCATTTTCGACGGAAGTCCTGGCCCACAAAATCACTGAAGCATTACTGCGGACAGGGAACACCACCAGCCAAGCGCTCGCGGCAGACGGTTCGGGATAGATACGGCTGGCTTTTCCTGAAGATTGTGTGGACGGCGCACCGCGGGCCGGAACACCCTACGGAAACGCCGCCCCTAGCAAATCAATCATCAACCGCACCCCAGTCTGCGCGGTGCGTCCGCTGGGGTCGCGGTAGGGATTCACTTCCACCAAGTCGAACCCCACCAGCTTTCCTTTTTGCGCCACGCCTATCAGCAGTTCGTCGAGTTCGGCAAAGCTTAAGCCGCCAGGTTCCAGCGTCCCTGTCCCCGGAGCCACCGACGGATCCAGAACATCAATGTCGAGTGAAATATAGATGTTCCCCTGCTTCGGCACCTGCGCCAGAACCCATTCCACGCCGCGCTTGTGAACCTGCTCGGAGGTCACGAGCAAGCTGTGGAGTTTGCGCGCATTGCCCATCGCCTCGGGATCATTGGCAATCCCGCGCATCCCAATCTGAATGATGTCTTTCACGTTCGGCAGCTTGGCGGTGCGAATCACCCAGCCCGCGTGATCGAGATTTCCCGGCGCTCCTCCCCACGTGTCCAGATGCGCGTCGAAGTGAATCACCGTAAGCGGCTCGTCGTGCGCGCGGATGGAAGGATAAGCAATACTGTGGTCGCCGCCCAGCACGATGGGAAATGCCTTCTTCGCGAGAATCGTACGCAGCGTACTAGTGACCTTGTCATTCGTTTGCTGCGGCACCGTGGGCCAAATGCCTACATCGCCCACATCCACCCAATGCTTGCCTTTCAGCAGCGTCCGGTCCCCATCGATGTAATAAAACCCTTCGGTGAGGTCGTGATTGTATTCCTGCGACGCCTCCCGCAAATCGCGCGGACCATAGCGCTCCCCAGGCTGCCCCCACGTGCCCTCATCAAAAGGCACGCCAACCACGGCAAAATCGGCCTGCAACTCCTCCAGCTTGGGATTGTAGGGCGCGCCGAGAAACGTGCGCACTCCAACAAAAGTAGGAAATTCCTGCGCCGCAGCGAAGGCGCAGCTTAGGAGCACCAGAATTACGACAATCAAAATTTTACTGTTCAAGCTTCGCCCCCTGGGAAACTGCGTCGACCGAAGGATAGCAAAAGGGACGTTAGGTGAAGGCCGTCCGACTTGCATTTGTTGATAAACCAGACTAAACTAAGTTGAACTCACCTAATATTAGAGGCCGATCCAATGAATACCGTCAACATCCACGAAGCCAAAACGCATTTATCGCGCCTGGTGGAGCAGGCTGCCCGAGGAGAATCGTTCGTGATCGCCAAGGCGGGCAAGCCGATGGTGAGGGTTACGGCTCTCGACGCGTCGGTGATCGCACCGGTTCGGCGGTTGGGATTTCTGGCGGGAGAAATTGCCGTGCCAGAAGATTTCGACCGGATGGGCAGCGTGGAGATCGAAGAACAATTCGGTGGGGATCAGTGAAGTTCCTGCTGGATACTCATCTGCTGTTGTGGGCCGCCGGACAGCCCGAGAAACTTTCCTCCTCGGCTCGCTCGATGCTCGATCACCCCGAAAACGAGCTGCTGTTTAGCGCGGCCAGCCTTTGGGAAGTGGCTCTCAAGCGTGGACTTGGGCGGGAGGATTTCCATGTGGATCCGCGTCTGCTGAGGCGCGGCCTCCTGGACAACGGCTATCGAGAGTTGCCCATCACCAGCGAACACGCCGTGACGATTGACAGTCTGCCCCCGATCCACAAAGACCCGTTCGACCGCATCTTAGTGGCGCAGTCCATCGTCGAAGGCATCACTCTACTCACCGCTGATCCGCTCGAGGCCCGTTATCCCGGTCCAGTGCGTCGCGTCTGAAATTCCAAAGGGAAATAATCATTGGTGGGCCCGCAGGGATTCGAACCCCGGACCGAGGGATTATGAGTCCCTAAACCCGGAATCGCCTCCACCGCTAGCTTCCGGCAAGCAGCCATCGCGGAGTTGCCGAGCATCA